>JADZBP010000172.1 GCA_020852055.1 Candidatus Latescibacterota bacterium | reverse complement strand
GCTCATCAGGTCCGAACCGATCCGCTCATACCCCAGCCCGATCCCCATCCGGCCACCCAGCGGCTGCGCGTAGCTGAACAGGTGCTGACCCAGGTCGTCCCCTTCGATCCCACCGAAGAGCAGCGACACATTGGTATACGCCGCCTGCCTTTTGCTCACCTGGCTCAGACCCGCCGGGTTGGCGAAGAGCGCGTCCCCGTTGTCCGCCACCGCCACGAAGCTGTTGCCCAGCGCGGCCGAACGCGCCCCCGCGCCCAGATGCTGGATGTTCACCACCGCCTCGGCCGACCACGCGGCGACGACCACCAGGCCCAGCGCGACCAGGACACACATTCTTGGCTGCATCATCTCCTCCTCCTTCCGAAAACGATTCGTCGATTACAGATAATATACGTTTCCAGGCTCCGGACCACCAACCAGGGTCGGTGCCCTCACCACCCGTGCTAAACGGCCTGCTGGAAAAAGGGACGCGGGGTGCTTATGTTATGGTTTTACAGTTATGCCAACCACCAATCTGAACGATCTCCGCATTCTGGTTCCCCTGGAGCACCCCGGGGAGGAATTGCCACTCGTCCGTATGGCGGCGACGCTGGCGGCCTCGCGCCGGGGGGTGTTGCACCTGACCCATATCCGCACCCCCGATACCCGACCCGTAGCCCACGCCCCTCAGTTGCTCGAAAGGGCGGCGCATCTGGCGGGTGAACTGGGGATCGACGCCTTCCCCCACCTGGCCGAGAACGACAGCGTCACTACCGGGGTCCAGGAAGCGGTGGCGCGCTGGGACTGCAACATGATGGTGATGGGCTGGTACCGCCAACTGGGCAAGGATGCCGTCCTGGCAGCCCACAACCGCGCCCTGACCAAAGCCGTCGACGTCGATACCCTGATCTACCGGGTGGGCGAGTTCAGCCCGGCCCGGCGCATTCTGGTGCCCACCGGCGGGGGTGCCCACTCGGTGGTGGGCCTGCAGATCGCCCACGACCTGAGCCGCGCCTGGGGCGCCGACCTTGAGGTTCTTCGCGTTGCCCGCGACCGCCAATGCCGCCCCGAGGATCCCCTGCTTGCCCGGTACTGCGACCAGCTGCGCCAGGAAACCCTCCTGCGCCTGCAACTGCTCGACATCGACGCTCGGGTCACCGTTGTGCCCTCGCAGGATGTGATTTCCCCCATCGTCAGTCGGGCCAGCGCCGACGACCTCGTGGTCCTCGGCGCCTCCAACGACTGGCGTCAGGACGAGTACCTGGCCGGTTCCATACCCGACGAGATTGCTTCCCAGATCCCCAATCCGGTGCTGATGGTCCGCGCCCACCATGGCCAGGAACTGGAGCTGGGCAATGTTTTCTGGGAGCAGAATATCCGCCTGGGCCTGCGCCCGACGGACAAATGGGATGCCATCACCCAGCTGGTCGATACCCTGGTCGAGGAACGCCAGGTGCCCGCTGCCCTGCGGCAGACCGTGCTGGACGCAGCGCTGGGCCGGGAACACAAATCCTCCACCGCCCTGGGCCACATGACGGCCATCCCCCATGCCCCCATCCCCGACCTGCCAGCCATCATCGGCGCCCTGGCCATCTGCCCGGGCGGGGTGGATTTCGGCAGCCCGGATGGCCAACTGGTGCATTATATCTTTCTATTACTCACCCCCCAGCAAAACTACCGGAACTACATTCCAGTCCTGGCGCAGATCGCCTCCCTCATGCGGATCAGCCGGGTGCGCGCGGCTTTTTTGGCCTGCCAGACCCCGGCCGAGGTGAAAGCCCTGCTCAAACAGCCGGAGAAACCGCAACCCCATGCCTGAATCCGGACCCGTGCGCGCCGTGGTGGATCTGGGCACCAATACCGCACTGATGGTCACCGGGCGCCGGGGACCGGAGGGCCGTATCGAGGTGCTCGACGATGCGCACGCCGTGGCTCGGCTGGGCAAGGGGGTGGATGCGCAACGCCGGATCGCGGACGAAACCATGGACCGGGTCTGCCTGCTCCTGGCCGGGTATCGCGACCGGGCGCGGGCCCTGGGGGCCGAACAGATTCGGGTGTACGGCACCTCGGCTTTGCGCGACGCGGCCAACAAGGCCGAGTTCATCGCCAGAGTCGGCCGCGACACGGGGCTCGAACTGGTGGAGGTTTCGGGAAAGGAAGAAGCGGACCTGACCTTCAGGGGTGCGGCCTTCGGCCTCGAACTACCCCCCCGCTACGCCGTGATCGATATCGGCGGTGGGTCTACCGAACTAGCCGTGGGTGAGGCCGAACACGTGCAGGCGGCGGTGTCCCTGGACGTGGGCGCCGTGCGGGTGACGGAGCGCTTCTTCCCCCAACTGCCTCCCACCGCCGAAGAGCTGGATGCTGCGACGGCGATGGTTGGCCAGGTGCTCGAGGGCCTGTTCCCCTACCCCGAAGGCACCACCCTGGTGGGGGTGGCCGGCACGGTCACGACCCTCGGGGCTCTCGACCGCAACGTGCCTCGTTTCGACGCCGAGGAACTCAATGGCCATTTCCTCGTCGCCAGCCAGGTGGAGCAATGGTCGGCGCGGCTGCTCGCGATGCCGGCCGAATCGATCCGCCAGTTGCCCCAGGTCCACGAACAGCGCGCCGATATCATCGGGGCCGGCTCACTGATCCTGCGCCTGGTCCTCGCGCGCCTGCGGGTGCCCGGCCTGGTCGTCTCCACCCGTGGCATTCGCTACGGCCTGCTCCTGCGCGATCTGGCCCTTGCCTGAGGGGGGCGCCCCCCGCTCAGGTGGACAGGCCCAGGCTGGCAAGTATCTGCTCCACATGGCCGATGACCTTCACCTTCCGCCACTCCGCCACCAGCACCCCCTGCTCGTCGATGAGGAAGGTCGACCGTTCCACTCCCATGTACTTGCGGCCGTACATGCTCTTTTCCTTCCACACTCCGTAGGCCTCGATAGCCTGGCGTTCGGGATCGGCCAGCAGCAGGAAGGGCAGGCTGTATTTCTCGCGGAATCGCTGATGGCTGCGCACAGAGTCCGGGCTGATACCCACGACCACCACGCCGGCCTGCTCCAAAGCCGGTTGGGCGTCGCGGAAATCGCAGGATTCGCGGGTACAGCCCGAAGTATCATCCTTGGGATAGAAATAGAGGACCACCTTTTTTCCGCGCAGATCCTGTAGCCCAACGGTCCTGCCCCCCGCATCGGGGAGGGAGAACACGGGGGCCGGGTCGCCAATCTGGGTCATGGTATGCTCCTCAACGGGTTAGGGCGGCGTCGAGCCCACGCCCGTCCTCGGCGTTCAGCTTCTGTTTCACCGCCGCAGGATCGCGGTCGACCGCAACAAAGATACTCGCCGCGTCGGCCAGATTGAGCGTCACGCGGTTGCGGACGCGTTCCATGATCAGATCCTCGGCAGCCTGCAGCACCAGACTGCTCAAGGTGCTCTCGGCCCGGATGGCGATCTCGACCTGGCATACGATACCCCCCTCCTCTTCTGCGCTCCTGAGGGACATCACCGCCAGGCCGCGGTTGAAGAAGGGAACGGCCCAGTGGTCCAGTTTGCCGTAAACCAGATAGCGCATCTCCGAAGGGGTCCGGCTCAAGAGCAGCGCTTTGCCCTCAAGGCCCGTGGGATCCAGCAACAACAGGGTGTCGCCGAGGGCACGGGCGCGGTACGCCGGCGCATAGCCATAGGCATCCCAAACCCGTGCCGTCAACAAGGGCGAGGCCACCAGGGCCTCGAAGGTCCGGCCCGAACACGGCACGGTCCAGGTGGTGGTATAGCGCAGGTCGGGGCTGCCCAGCACCTCGCGCGCCACCTCGGCAGGGTCCTCAGCCCTGGCCTTAAGGGCACAGAGAAGTAACACCAAAAAAACCATCTGCACCGGTCCTACCTCCTTGTTATCCGAAATGGTCCCAACCCCGGGTGCCGAGTGGCCTGGACGATCCTGTGGCCTCGACCAACTCCAGGTGCCCGGCGTTTTCCGTCAATTCGCCCACCTGCCGAACCCCGACCTGGCCAAGGGCGTTGATACAGGCCATCACGGCTCGGGCCTGCTCCGGCGGGCAGGTCAGAATCAGTTCGTAGTCGTCGCTGGGACCCAGGACCCAGGCCAGCGGGTCGACCGCCAGTTCGGACCCGGCCCACTCCAGATAGGGGTTGAGGGGCAGGCTCTCGGCCCATAGCCGCGCGCCCACCCCGCTGGCGGTGCAGAGATGGCCCAGGTCAGCCACCAAACCGTCACTCAGATCGATAGCCGCGCTGACCAGACCGGCAGCCGCCAGCGCCCTGCCCTCAGCCACCCTCGCCCGGGGCGCCAGCAGGGCCTGCACCAGCGGATGGTCCAGGGGAACCCCGCCCCGCTCCAGAAGCTGCAGGCCTGCCGCCGCCTGGCCGGGCCACCCGGTCACCAGCACCGCGTCGCCAGCGCAGGCGCCATCCCGGCGCAGGGCCTTGCCCGGGGCGACCTCGCCCATCAGGGTCACGGCAATGAACTGGGGGCCATCGACCCGGGTCATGTTTCCGCCGGCGATCCCCGCCTGCCAGAGGCCAAGCTCCACAGCAAACCCGCGGTACCACTCCAGGACCTCACTGACCGGGGTGTCCCCGCGCAATCCCAGGGCGACGAAGGCATAGCGGGGACTGGCGCCCATGGCAGCCAGATCGCTCAGGTTGACCGCCATGGCCCGGCGGCCCAACGCGGCGCCGTGCAGCATGCGGGGCAGGAAATGGCGCCCCTCGAGCAGGACATCACAGGTCACCGCCAGGTCGCTGCCTGGTCGTGGCCGCAGCAGGGCTGCGTCGTCGCCGATGCCCAGTTCCAGGCCCGCCGGACAACAGCCCTCCTGCGCGATCACCTGGTTGAGTTGGTCGATGAGACCAAACTCCCCCAGCGCCGCAACCGAATCCATCCTCACCTCGCTGGTATCCTCGGAATATACCACCACATCGGTCCAGCACCAACCAGCACCTGTTGCGCCGGGAGCCGGCGCAGGCGTTTTTTACCTATCCATACCGCGAAAGGATACCCCTGATGAAACTGGGCCTGGTCGGCTTTCCCCAGGTAGGCAAGCGAACCCTGTTCCGCCTGCTCACCGGACAAGAACTCAACAAGAGCGGTGTCGGTCTGGCCAAGGTCCGCGACCCGCGTTTCGACTGGCTGGTGCAACTGTACCAGCCCGCCAAGGTCGCCCCGGCTCTGCTTGAGTTCGCCCTGGTGCCAGACCTCGAAGAAAACACCAACGCCGAAGCCTTCAAGGCCCTCGAGAAGGTGGACGTGGTTTGCCACCTCGTCCGGGCCTTTGCCGATGACTCGGTCTTCCACCTGGCCGGATCGGTGGACCCCCAACGAGATATCCGGCGCCTCGAGGAGGAATTACACCTCGGCGATCTGATCTTCATCGAAAAACGCCGCGAGCGCCTGCAGAAGGAACGGAAACTCAAGGGGGATGCCCAGAAGGCAGCGCAGGAGGAGGAACTGCTGGGGCGTTTCCAGGCCCATCTCGAGGGGGGACAGCCCCTGCGCACCCTGAACCTGAGCGAGGACGACGAGAAGCTGATCGCTAGCTATCCCTTCCTCACCCTCAAGCCGGTGCTGGTGGTGCTCAATCTCGGCGAGGACCAGATGCAGGAATACGGCCTGGTCGACGGGCTGCGAACCGCGTTCCCTGGTTTGGGTTATCAGTGGGTGGCGGTTTCCGCGCGTATCGAAGAGGAACTCGCCCAGCTGGACGCCGAAGAGCGCCAGGCCTTCCTCGCCGAACTGGGCCAGGCCGAACCAGCCCTGGACCGTTTGACCAGGGTATGTTACCAGGCCCTGGGCCTCATTTCGTTTTTTACCGTGGGCGCCGACGAGGTTCGGGCCTGGACCATCCGCCAAGGATCACTTGCCCCCCAGGCAGGCCGGGCAATCCATTCGGACATCGAGCGGGGTTTTATTCGCGCCGAGGTGATGAAATACGCCGACCTCTCTTCCCTCGGCAACGAGCAAAAGGTCAAGGAGGCCGGCAAGCTGTACCAAAAAGGCCGGGATTACCTGGTCGAGGACGCCGACATCTTCCACTTCCTTTTCAAGGTCTGAGGCGTCTGCGGCCCCACCGGTGAGCCCGGCCCTTCCAGTCGAAGATGCCCAGGCTGCCGAGCATGCCGGCCAGGACCAGGTAAAAGGGCTGGACCACCCACCAGGCGGGGAAGTAGCACCGCAGATCGCGGCGGCCGAAGAAGGCCGAGGCCCGCCACGAAAGCACCGCCTCCGCCACTCCCTTCCCCAGCCATAAGGCCACCACCCACCCTGCCCGCACCCCGCCCAGGAACCACAACACCGGGCTTGCCACCAGCAGCAGATTACAGCCGAACACCAGGCTGATATAAGCGAAAAAACCGGGGCTGAGGAGGAGTTGGTACGGGGCATTGGAGGCCCAGCGCGCCCTTTGGGCGAGTAAGGCTCGCCAGGAAGGCGAGGGCGGGTGCACCACATAGGTGCCGGTGTCGGTGGCAAAGGCGATCTTCCCGCCTTGCCGGCGCACTAGTTGCAGGAGCAGCACGTCGTCTCCAGAGGCGCGGTGCTGGACCCGGCGGTACCCGCCGACCCGGGCAAAAACCTCGGCACGGAAGGCCAGATTTTGGCCGGAGGCGGCCAAAGCCCCCCCCTGGCTGGCGCTGCCCAGGGCCGCCCCCATCAGATGCAGGAAATCCAGCGCTTCGAGACCTTCGCGCCACCCACGGGTCTGGCCGGGTGCGGCGATCTGGGAGAACCCCACCGCCATGTCCACGCCGGGCCCGCAGGCCGCCGCCATGCCCTCCACCCAGGTGGGCGGCACCCGGCAGTCCGCATCCGTGGTGAGGATGAGCTCGCCCGACGCTGCGGCGAGGCCCTGGGCCAATGCCGCCTTCTTGCCGGCACCCTCGGCGCACAGGACCACCATCCGCGGCAGGCCGCCCCAGTGGGCGCGCGCCACCTCGGCCGTGTGGTCGGTGGAACGGTCATCAACAACGATCACCTCCCACCGGTCTGCCGGGTAGGTCTGGCAATCGAGGCCCTGAAGCAGATCGGGAATGCGCCCCGCCTCGTTGCGGGCCGCCACCACCACCGAGACAAAGGGCCGGTGCCCGGCAACCGCCGGCTGGGCCCGGATCCCGCGGGTAAACCACCCCAGCCCAAGGGCGTACACCCCGCCCGCCAGCGCCAACAGGCACTCGATCCAGAGCTGCCACCCCACCAGGCATGCGTCCATCGCCACGGGTGCGCGGTTTCAGCCGCGCAGTTCGTTAACCAGGGAAAACATCCCTCGGTATCCTTCGGAGCAGTTCCGGCACATGGCAATGCCCAGGCGGTCATTGAGCAGACGCTGGCGGAAATCCATGTAAGCCCGACCGCGCCAGAGTTGCCCAAAGGCCGCCCCATCAAAGGCCTGCCCCAGCTCGAAATCGATGTCCTTGTCGAAACAACAGGGCGCCACCCGGCCGTCCCAGTTGACCATCGAACTGTACCATAAAACCTTGCAGCCACGGGCTGGCTGGCCCTTGACCACCAACTCCCCCCGCTCCTCCTCGTAACGCCGCAACTCGGCCGCGTCGGGCAGAAACCGGGCTGCCTCGTCCTGGGTGTAGACCTGGGCGGTCTTCACCAAAAATTTGTCGACCCCCAACTGCCGGGCCAGGTCGGCGGCTTGCGCCAACTCCGCCTGATTGTGTTTGAAGACGATGAATTGCAGGTTGATCAGGGGGGTCGACTTGCCGAGATCCTTCTTGGCCTGGACCAGCAGGCGCACCCCGGTGAAAACCTTCTCGATACTGCCTCCCACCCGGTATTTCTCGTAGGTCTCCTGATCAACCCCGTCGAGGGAGACGATGATCTCATCCAGACCAGCGGCAACCAAGTCCCGCGCCTGTTCCGGCGTCCGGATAAAGTGGCCGTTGGTGCTGGTCAGGGTGGGTATACGGCGCTGCCGGGCATAACGCACCATCTCGGTGAAACACGGGTTGATGAAGGGCTCGCCCTGGTTCCACAGCATCAGCAGCAGCAACCGGTCCCCCACCTGATCGATGAGTTGGCGGTAGGCGTCGAAGTCCATCTTGCCGCGTGGCCGGCTCATCTGCCCGTTGCCCGAGGGGCACAGGGGACACTTCAGATTGCAGAAGTTGGTGGGTTCCACCATCAACATGAAGGGTTGGCCCCAGACCACCGGCCGGCGCAGCAGCGAAGACAGCCCCATGGAAACAAGCACCTTGGCGAAATTCCACAGGCGCTTCCAGGAAAAGGCGTACCCGTAGCGTTTCACATATCTGGGGATGGCGCGCGGATCGATGAGAAAGGCCATTTGTTTTCCCGGTAACTGCCTATTTCCAGCGGAACCACCCGGCCCTGCCGGCCAGGGTGAAAAAAAGAACGTATGGAATATACACGACCTCGAAAATTGGCAAGAGCCAGAGCAGGGAACGCTGCGCCGGTCTGGACGCGTATCGCCAGAGCAGCGCCAGGTCAGCCAGCCAGCGACAGGCCCAGACTGCCAGGAAAAGTGCACTGGGCAACCCCAGGGCCAGTCGGATCAGGCCGACCCCCAGGAGCAGATGGTAGAGGTAGATCACCCCCCCTAGCCACAGGGCCGGTCCGCGGTAATGGCCCGCCTTGGCGGCGTGCCGGAGCTTCTGCTGCACGGCCGCCCGCCAGGTGGCTGGTCCGGCATCGCCGGCCACCATGGCGGGGTTGGCCACGATCTTCCAGGGGGTGCGACTGACCAGCCGCATCAGATATACGTCGTCGCCGCCGATCAGATGGCTGATGGCGGCGAAACCGCCGACCTGCTCGTAGACCTCTCGGCGGTAGGCCAGGTTGCGGCCGGTACACGACAGGGGATACCCCATACCCGTACTGCCGGCCCCCAGCGCCCCGACAGCCAGATTGTCCAGGGCCAGGAGACGCTGCTGCCAGGAGGCGCACCCCACCGGGAAGGCATGCCCGATGGCCATGCCCACCTCGGGCCCGAATACCCCTACCGTGGTGCGGACCCAGTCGGGCGCGGGCTGGCAGTCGGCGTCGGTGAAAAGCAGCAAGGGCGCCCGGGTATGGGCGATGCCCGCAGCCAGCGCGTTCTTCTTGGGGCAGCGGCCCGGCGCTGCGACGGGGGCCCGGACGAGTCGGAGCGCTGGCCAGGCATGTTCAGCCACGCGTTGGGCAGTGCGGTCGGCCGACCGGTCGTCGACCACCACCACCTCCCAGGGACCGCGATAGTCCTGCCCGCGCAGGGCATCGAGGCAGGCGCCGATGCTCGCCTCCTCGTTCCGCGCGGCTACCACGACTGCCACCTGGAACCCTTCTGTGCCCGTCGGAGGCTGCCGGCGGCGCAGCCCCAAGTTGAGCCAGACCAGGGCTGTCAGGTACGCCCCACCGCTGAGGAGTAGCGCGATCTCGAACAACCCCATCGGACCTCAGCGCCACCCATAACGCAGGTCGAAACGGAAATGCCCCTGCCCGCCTTTGCCATACCCTGTGCGGTTGCGCAGAGCCACCCCGTCCCCCCAGCGGGGCGGGAGGGGCACCCCGGTGCCCCACTCGTAACCATAGCCGGTATCAATCGAAAACCGGCTGCCCACCCGCCACGATACCCCACCCTCGAGCAGGGCCCGCCGGCTCACCTGCCCGGCGAGAAAGCGTTTCTCCTCCCGTTCGTCACCCGGGCGCCAGCCCAGATTCAGGTCCCCGCCAACGTTGAGTATGGTGCCGTCGGGGCGCAGGACATTGTCGCCATGCCGGGTGCGGCTCAGGGCCAGGTTGGCGCCCACACCACCGCGGAAACGGCGGCTGACCTGCACCTGCCAGCGGTCGCTGTTGGGTCCAAGGCGGTGTCCCAGCGGGGCATCGAAATGCCGGTAGGTGTTGATGGGGAACTTGTGGGTGTAGATCCAGGGCTCGATGCGCACGTATTCCCCGCGCACCTCGGTGTCGCGTATGCCCGCCGGATCAACCCAGAGCACGCCGGTCTGGAAGGAAAATTTATTGGCGAAATCGCGGGAGAAGATCCGGGCCTTTTTGAGGTCATCGACGACGTAAGCCGCATACGCCCGCACCCCGTGGCCGGGGTGGAAATCGGCATCGAGACCCATCAGGACATTGTCCTTGTCGCCGAGATAACTCTGCGCCGCCCAGTAGAACATCACCGGGTTGAGATAGCTAGGTTCCAGACCGCGGTCCCCGTACACCACCATCTCCTCGAACCCCAGGTCGAGCCAGGGGGCGGCCGCCAGTTCGAGGCGATGCGCCGCCAGGTGTTTCTGCCGCTCGAGGGTGCGCGCCGTGCCGTTGACGATATAGGAGGCATCGAGATCGCCGTCCCCCCCGCAGAGGGGGGCGTCGGGCCGGTCGGGGCAGGGGCGGAGGAAACCCGTCACACTGACCAGTTTGAAGGCCCCGAAATGCGCCCGAAGGCGGACCAGATCGAAGGAGGGGGCATTGTGGCTGAGGCCGAGGTTGTCGGCCGGCGCCGGGCCCCAGTTCAACTCGTCCTTGCCCATCTCCACCGCCAAAAAACCCCAGGCAAAGGTCAGATAAGCCGTACCTTCGTGGAAGTCGGCCAGCCCCCCTTTGAGTTGCGCCAGTTCCAGGCGTCGCTCGTACACGTCGTCCCGCAGATAATAGTGGCGGGTCCCCTGTTCACGACTCTGGACGAAGGAAACGCGAAAACCCACCCGGCCGGCAACCTCTCCCTGGACCACGCCTCCCATTTGGGTGCGGAAAATCCGCTCCGCCTGCGCCCGTCCCCGCCCGGAAAACACCTCGGTTTGTTGCCGGAACAGGCCATCGACCCCAAAACTGCCCTCCGGGCATCGATACTGGTACAGACCCGGGCGCCAGGCCCCCTGATCGGCCATCTCGCCGCGCAGCATCTCCAGGTCCCCTCGTTCCACCGCCGAAAGGGCGAGACCAGCGCTGTCTTGCCGGGCGATCTGCTCGAGCAGACGGCCCATTTCACGGCGGCTGAGCGGTTTGATCCCGTCCCCTACCCCGTGTAAGACCCCGCGCGCCTCGAATCTTTCGACGAACCCGTACGCCCAGTGGTCGAGCGGTACATTGACCGTATAGTCGGCGACGGCGACGCCAACCCATGCCAGCAGGAGCAATACGCTTGACAGTATTTTGAACCTCACCTAGGTTTTTCTACCTCAAGGAGATATGCCATGAGCAAGATAACGCAGATCCAAGCCCGCGAGTTGCTCGATTCCCGGGGCAACCCCACCGTCGAAGTCGATGTGCTGCTGACCAGCGGCCACCTTGGCCGCGCCGCCGTGCCTTCCGGAGCCTCGACCGGGGAGCACGAAGCCCTCGAACTGCGCGACAAGGACAAATCCCGCTACCTGGGCAAAGGCGTCCTGAAGGCCGTGCAGAATATCACCACCCAGATCGCGCCGGCCCTGGCCGGGGTCGAGGCGGCGGACCAGGCGCTGGTCGACCACAAGATGATCGCTCTCGACGGCACCCCGGACAAGAGCCGCCTGGGAGCCAATGCCATCCTGGGGGTCTCCCTGGCGTGCGCCAAAGCCGCCGCCGCTGCCG
>JADZBP010000171.1 GCA_020852055.1 Candidatus Latescibacterota bacterium | reverse complement strand
TAGCCGAGGATGGCGTTCATCGGGGTGCGGATCTCATGCGACATATTGGCCAAAAAGGCGCTCTTGGCCTGGTTGGCTTCCTCGGCCACCTGCCGCGCCGCCTGCTCCTGGACTAGCTGCGCTTCCCGCTCCTGCCGTGCCCGCCGCTGGCTGTAGTAGCGGAGGCTGGAGAACACCGCCACCAACCCCACCAACCCCACCCCTCCCACCTGCAGCCAGGCCAGCCAGGTGCGCCGGCGGTACCTGTCTATCGTGGCCTGGTAGCTGCACTGGATCTGGGCGGCCGCCAGGGCCTGGTTGTGCAGGGCCACCTCGTCGAGAAGCCCGTGGAAGTACCGGCCCTGCTCCAGCATCCCCCCCAGGGCCAGCGGGGCGGGGATGTCCAGATCGACTACCGCAGCGCTCTGGCGGGTCTGGTCCAATTGGCCGTCCAGGTAGAGCCGGAACTCTTTGCCGGCGCGGGCCAGCACCACCTGGTGCCAGGTGCGGGGGGACAGGGCCCGGAGGCTGCCGAAGCGGTTGATGATATTGAAGGAGTTGCACCACACCTGGATACGGCCTTCCCCGTCCAACTGCAGGGCCAGGGTGTTGTTCAGGTTGAGGTATTTGGCCAGGAGGGGCTCCGGCCCCGAAGGCAGCTGGTCGAACTGCACCCACATCTCCAGGGAGAAGTCCTCGGTGCCATAGTTGCCGAGGCGGGGATTGATTTCGACGTACCAGCCCTGGCCGTTGAAGGCAAAACATTGGCCTTCAACCCCCGGGGCAAAGGCTACCTCCTTCACCAGGGCGCCGTTGTTGCCGCTGCGGGTCGCGTCGTTGGCGTTGCCCTCCCCGGGCCAGCGGGCCTGGGCGTGGGCGCTGTAGAGGCGCTGGATCTCGGTTTCGTCGAGGGCCCGGCTGTGGATGGAGACCTCGTCGATGAGCCCGGGGAAACTCCCCACCCCCCCCCGGGGTTCCATGAGGGCCCCGATCGTCAGATCCACCGTGCCGGTGGTGAGGGTGATGGGCGCGTCCACCAGCCTGGCCACCAGCACCCCGTTCACATAGAGCAGTTCCTCCCCGTTGGCGTGGTTGTACACCCCGACCACCTGACTCCAGGTGTTGAGTCCGACCGCGTTGACCGGAGAAGCAAAATCGTGGAACCGGAGTCCCTGATGCAGGTCGTCGGCGGTGAGGAAAAGCAGCCTGAATCCGGGACTGACGGACAGCCGGTAGCTCCGCTGGTCGACCCACGCCCCCTCGTCTCCCCATTTGCTGAAGAGGTAGCTTTCCTGGTCATCCCTGCCGGCGGTGGGGTAGATCCAGGCGACCAGGGAAAAACTGCCGCGGAAATTGAGGTCGGGGGCGTTGGCCACGCGGATATAGCCGCTGGTCCCGTCCAGGCGGAAGGCCTGGCCCGCCAGGCCGGGAGCAAAGTCCACCCCGCCCACCAGGGTCCCGGGGTGGGCGCCGGTCTCATCGCGCGCGTCCCCCTCTGCCCGCCACCAGGCGATCCGGCCCGGGCTTTGCGGCTGCACGCTGCGGAAGGAGATCTCGCCCGCCGGCAGCACCATCGTCTGGGGTGGATAGGACGTCGTGCCGGGCACCTCCAGGGTGCAAGGCCCGGCGTCGAAGGTGACCAGGGTGAAGGCGCCATCCACCCAGGTCTTTCCCACCGCGGTGGTGCCGCCCGAGGTCTTGAGTCTCAGCCCTCCATAGGGTACCGGTCTACCGCGATCGTCGTTCAGCACTCCGGCCAGGATCGCCGGCGAGGGCTTGGGGGTTGCCCCCGGAAAAGGCGCCGCCGCGCAGCGCGCCCCGCCCAGCAACTGCCCGTGGTGGCCCTGACCAGACCCGTCCCGGGCGTCGCCCTCATCGAAACCCCACCGCCCCACCAATCCCGCCTCGTCCCCGCGCAGCGCCTGCCCCATGCCGGCGCGGATCTGCGCTTCGCTGCGGGCCACTGACCACACTCTCACCTCGTCGAGGGCCCCGTGGAAATAGGCGTTCTCCTTCCAGTTCGATTTGCCCAGGTAGTTGTTTTCGCTCGGGGCGAAGACGGCAAAGCTGCCCTCGTAGCCGTGCTGGCCCACCAGCACCCCGTTGAGGTAGCAGCGCATGCCCCCGGGGCCCGACACCGCCGCCATGTGGCACCACTGGCCCAGAGGCAGGTCCGTCCCCGCCTGCACCAGATACAACTGGCCCTGGGCGGTGAGGGGGCCGGTGTAGCTGAAAAACTGGAGGATGGAGGAATTGAACTGGTGGTTCACGCCCATGCCCCGCCACTGGTCGTCGGTGCCAAAGGCGAACCACTGGGAGAAGGTGCTCCACTCGTCCCAGCGCACCCAGGCCTCCACGGTGGCCTCAGTCAGGGGATCGAAGATGCGGGGCGGCAGCTGCACATACGCCCCCTTGCCGTCCAGTTCCAGCACCTGGTTCTGGGCCAGGGCCGGGGCGGCAAACCAGCAGAGGAGGAGCAGGACGAGAGATCTCATGGCGAGGCCGAATATAAAAAAAAAGCCCGACGGACACAGCCGCCGGGCGGGGTTGGCGAGAGGGGGGAAGGGGCTACTTCCCCTTCTTCTTTCCCTTCTTCGCTTGCTTCTTCTTCCAGGCCTCGTATTCGGCGCGGGCGGCCTCGGTGAGGGGGTAGTACTTGCGCAGGTCGCCGCCTTCGGCCAGGCGCTGGCGCGAGAAGTCCTCCCACTCGGCGTGGGCGCTGGCCTTCTCCAGGAGTTCGGGGGCCAGCTTCACCGGCACCACCACGGCCCCGTCGTCGTCGGCGACGATAATGTCGCCGGGCATCACCAGCACCCCGGCGCAGGCGATGGGCTCGTTGACGGCAAAGGGCATGAGGTTGGTCTGGGTGTGGAAGTTGGGGGTCACCCCCTTGAGCCACAGGCCCAGGCCCAGGCGTTGCACCTTGGGAAAGTCGCGCACGCAGCCGTCGATCACCACCCCAATCCCGCCCCGTCCCTTGAAGTAGGTCAGCATCATATCCCCGAAACAGCCGCTGCTCAGGTCGCCCCGCGCATCGACCACCACGATGTCGCCCGGCTGGGTGTGGGACAGGGCGTGGCGGTGCAACTGGCGCTCCGGATCGGCGTATTCATCCACGCCGTACAGGTCTTCCCGTTTGGGCATGAATTGTAGCGTTAGGGCCGGGCCCACCACCACCTTGCCGGGGGCGTGGGTGACCAGGCCGGTCAGGTGCGGGTTGCGGATGCCCAACCGGGCCAGTTCGCCGGCGGCGGTGGCGCTGCCCACATGGGCCAGGCCCTCGATCAGATACTTGGGCGGGCGCTGGATGTCGCGGGTCACGATGGCTTCGCTCATGGGGTCCTCTCTCAGCCGTGCAGGATGGGGTGGCCGTTGCCGGGGAAAAAGGTCATGTCGAGGATGAAGGAGATGCCCACCCCCAGGAAATGGCCGACGATCAGACCGACGAAGAAAGGGGTGGCCTTGCGATAGAGGTCGATGCCGCCGAAGCGCATGATGATGTTTTTGGCCGCCCAGGCGATGAAGATGGGCGCAGCCTGGTTGCGCACCATCCACACCGCCGCGATAGCCAGGCCGATGGGATGCAGGGGCCACCAGGGGAAGCGGTACTGCATGAAGGTGAGGAAGACCATGCCCAGGCCGCCGGCCCCGAAGAAAGTGAGTTTGTTCAGGTTAGGGCCGAGGGGGGTCTTGATCTTGGCCACCGCCTCCTCGAAGCTGCGCAGGCCCGCCCCGCCCGAAACCCGGAAGAACCACGAGCTGAAATTGGAGGCGCCCTGGTCGTAGGCCATGACAATGATGTAGGTGATGGAGGCGGCAAAGCCCACCAGCACCGCCAGGGCGATGGCCAGGCTCAAGCCGCGCCGGCTCAGGCGCAGACTATCTTGCAGTTTGGAGGCGTTGGCGGCGGCGGGCATGAAGATGGACTGCACATCGCCGAAGAAGGAGTAGCACAGGCCCAGGGCCGCCAGGCCCTTGGAGGGGATGGCGCTGGTGCCCAGGGTTGCGGTGGTCATCGACTCGGCTACCACCGGGGTGGTGAGGTAGTAGACGCCGGCCTGCACCACCAGGCGGGTGATGCCCAGGTAGGCGATGAGCACGAAGACCAAGAACATCAGGGCCACCAGCAGGGGCATGCCCGCCTTGCACAACCAGGCCAGCATGTAGAGCACCGCCAGGATGAAACCGATTACCGCCGCCCGATAAGAGAGCATTTCGTGCGAATCGTCGATGGGGTAAGCCGAATTGCGGGCCTTGCGCCAGACCTCGCGCAAATGGTCGCGGGCCATCCACAGGCCCCAGAGCACCATCACCATGAAGGCGCCCCAACACTGCCAGGAGGTGGAGGGCAGGCCCCAGATGAAGGTGTCGGCATCCGTGGCGGTAAGCCCCAGGCCGAAGCGATTGAAGATGCCCTCCTCGACCAGGGTAAAGACGTAGAAGAACCAGATGCTGAAGGAAACGTTCAGGTTGGCGAAGTACATGAAGCCGATGACCGGAAAATAAAGATTGATGACGATGGCCGGGAAACCGCGCGCCACCTGCACCGGGTAGGTCCAGGGAATCTGCGGGAAGAAATGGAAGAAGAAGCCGATGGTGTTCCACAGGGCGATGAAGAGGGGCACGCCGGCGCCGATCCAGAAGACCTTGTTGCGCAGGATGGGCGGCACCCGGTCGGTGCTGCCCTCGGGCACCATCAGGGCCTGGGGTACCTCCATCAGCGGATAAGCCAGGCGCTCGCGCTCGACCCACTGCCTTCGCAAGAGCACCACCATGGCGAAACAGGCGAAGTACAGGGACCAGACAAAGCTGATCCACCAGAAGAGCGGCATGGTCCAGGCGTCCAGCAGGGTGCGCCAGGGCACCGGCTCGCCGAAGGGCAGGCCCTCGAAGAACCAGGTCATGGCCAGGCCCTTGTTGCTGGGGATCAGCCATTGCGGCAGGTGGGGGATGAGGAACTGGTCCCACTGGTTCTCCGCCGAGGTGAAGTACTCGGGGGTGGTGGGGATGGAGAGCAGGAAACCGACCATGAAGATGGGGATGCCGGTGGTCACCAGGCCCATCACCATCACCGTCATCAGCTCGGCCGGCCGCAGGGCCCAGGCTGGCCTGAGGGTCTTGACCAGGATGTTGACGAGGATCAGGCAGACGAAGGGGAAGCCGACGCCGATGGGAAAGAAGGACCAGGTGATTTCGGAGGAACCCAGCACCCAGATGGCGTAGGGGGCGCCCAGGCATACCACCAGGACCATGCCGATCCCCAGGATCAGGGAGCGGAGGGTGAGGCCACTGCGCTCGAGGTCTTCGGACATCTTATTTGTCCCGGCGCTCGACGGGTTGGGTGGGGCCGCTCAGGATGGCCTCGCCCCAGGTGGCGTCGTCGTCGCCGGTGCCGTAGACGATGAAGTGGCCGCCGTACGGGCCGCCGTCGGGGTCGGTGTGTACGATCTCCAGCCCCCAGACATCACCCACCTTGGGCGGGGTCCAGTGCGGGTCGCTTTTGGCCAAGGTGGCCTGCAGGTCCACCCGCGCCTCGAGCACGAAGTCGCCCGGACTGCGGCCCCAGGGGTTCATCCGCAGTTGGTACTCGACGGCTGTCTTCGGCAGGGGTTCCTCGATATAAGTGGTGTCCGGAGAGCCGTGGCGCCACCAGGCGGCGTAGGTGGGCCGGCGGGGGTCGATGACAAAGCAGAAGGCATTGTCCCCCTGCCCGAAGGCCTCGGAGGCCTGATCGCGCGGGGCTTCGACGAACCAGCAGATGGCATCCTTGAAGTACCAGCGTTTGTCCTGGGGCTCGGGGTCGTCGACATCGTTGACGTTGTCCCGCACCTCGGCGCCCAGGTAGAGGTAGTGCTCGTCCCAGGCGGTGTAATACCGCGCCTGCAGGTCGTCCTCCGGGGAGGGCTCGTTGCCGTGGTCGGTGAGGCGGTTGCGGGTGGGGTCGAACCAGGGGGTCTGGCGCAGGCGGTAGATATCCCAGATCCCGTCGCTGAAGGCCAGTTCCTTCCACTCGGCCAGGTCGCCGTCGATGGCGGGGGCCTGGCGCAGCATGGGCAGGTGCAGGACCGGGGTCTGGGCGCGCAGCGCGGCGCAACACAGCAGGCTCAGGCAGAACGCCGACAGGGTTTTGGGCATCGGGATTGCTCCGCGGAGACGAGGAATTGGTCAAACAAGATATCTCGCCGGCGGAGGGCGTGTCAAGCAGGAGCGGTGTCGCGGCGGCCGTCGAGGGCACGGCGCACCGCGGTGGCCAGTTTGGGGATGGAGAAGGGTTTGGCGATGACCTCGATGGCGCCTTCGAGTTGACCCCGCTCCGGGGCGTACCCGGTGAACACCACCACCCGGATATCCGGGTGGTCGGTCCGCAGTTGGCTCAGGACCTCCGCGCCGGAAAGGCCGGGCATGGAAAGGTCGAGCAGGATCAGGTCGATCCGCGGGTGTTGGCGGCAGAGTTCCAGGGCCTGGTTGCCGTTCGCCGCCTCCAGCACCTGGTAACCCAGTTCGGTAAAGATGCTGGCGGTGCTGCGGCGCACCAGGTCCTCGTCGTCGGCGATCAACAGGGTTTCGCCGCCAACCGGCAAGGGCGTTTTCTCCGCTGCCGCCGGCAGTGCGGCGGGCGCGGCGGCGAGGGGCAGATAGAGCGAGAAGGTGGTGCCCACCCCCAGCTCGCTTTGACACTCGATCCAGCCCTGGTGCTGCTGGAGGATGCCGAAGGCGGTGGCCAGGCCCAGGCCGGTGCCCTGGCCCACCTCCTTGGTGGTGAAGAAGGGCTCGAAGACGCGCTCCCGAGTCTGCTCGTCCATACCGACGCCGTTGTCGCTGACAGTGAGGCATAGGTACTCGCGGTCGCCAGTCTGGCCGGGTTCGCTGCGGTGGACCAGCCCTGCCGTGGTGCGGATCCAGGGGGTGGGCCGATCGGCCCCTTGCAGGGCATCGCGGGCATTCAGGTAGAGATTGAGCAAGACCTGCTCGAGCTGGCCGGGGTCGGCCTGGACCAGGGGCAGCCCGCCGGGAAGGGCCAGCTCTATCTCGATCCGGCGGTCGATGGTCTTGCGGCACAGCGACACCGTCCCCTCGACCAGGACCTTCAGATCCACGGGCCGCAGCGCGGCCTGCCCCGATTCCACGCGGGAAAAAAGCATCAACTGCCGGACCAGGTCCGCGCCTCGTTCGCCGGCCTGGTACGCCCCCTCCAGATAGGTCTTGAGGGAGGGTGGGGCGGTCAGCTGGGCCAGGGCGATATTGGTCAGGTTGGCCTGCAGCAGGTTGTTGAAGTTATGGGCGATGCCGGCGGTGAGCTGCCCCACGCTTTCGAGGCGCTGGGCCTGGCGGAGCCGCTCCTGGCTCTGGGCCCAGCGGCGCAGGTCCAGCAGTCGGCGGTGGGCCTCGTCGAGCATCTGGGTAAAACGGCTTAATACCTTGATGTCCTCTTCCGAGAAGGCATTCTCGGTGGCGCCGTTGATGGCGATGGTGCCGCCGGCGAAGGGTACGTCGACGACGCAATGGATATCTGGTGGCGTGGCCTCGAGTTCGCCCCAGGCTTCGAGTTCGGCCCGGGTGCGGCGGTACACCGGCTGGCCCCCTTCCATAGCGACGCGGATGCTCGCGGGCACCTGATCGAGGGTCTTGACCGGGTTGTTGATGCCGGAGTGATAGGTGCCCGCCTCGTGATCCACCAGTTGGATGCCGCAGGCGCGGTAGGAAATCAGGCCGGCCAACTCGTTCTCGATGGTGTGCAGCAGGTGCAGCCAGCCCTCCTCGTTTTCCAAGCGCAGCACCTCGTTGCGCACCCGCTGCAGGGCCAGGTCTAACCTGAGCGCAGCAGCGGCCTGCCGGCGCACCTCGAGGTCGCTGGCGCGGCGGCAGCCCAGGCTGATGAAGGGCGCCAGGGCCTTGAGCACCTGGACCCACGGGGCGTTCAGGCCCGACGCCGAGCGCAGCCCGACCGCCATGGTCCCTTCGGCGAAGGGCACGTCGATGACCACCGCGGGCTGGTAGTCCGCACCAAAGGATTCCCGCACAGCCTCGGTGAAGGCGGCGTCGGGCACCCGCTCCCAGACCTCGCCCCGGCGCCAGTACTCGAGCAACTGCTGGTTGGCCGACAGGGAGAGCGGATTCCGGCAGTGGACGGCCATCGGGCCGCCGATGTCGAGGGTCTGGATGATGTGGAGCAGCCCCCCGGCTTCGTCGACGATATTCACCCCGCACGCGACCGGGTCCGCCCCCAGGGTCCGCAGGCCGTGGAGCACCGCGGGGAGCACCTTGTCGAAGTCCTCGACCTGGTCCATCTCGAGGACCACCCGGTGCACCTGTTCCACCAGCAGCGCCACCTGTTCGGCCTCGCGGGCCCGGGCCTGTTCAACGGCCAACGAAGCCTGCTCGGCCAGGCGGGCGAGCAACTCCATGTCGGGGGGCCCGAAAGGCCGCCGCCGGCCTCCAACGGTCAGGACCCCGATGGGCTGGTCGCGCAGCAGCAGGGGGATACACACCGCCTGGTCGGCCTCGGGCTGGACCGGCGCTAGCCGCGCCAGGGCGAGCAGGTGGTCGGTCTCAGGGTCGCGGGGCGGCGCGCCTGGTTGGTGCGGGTAGGTGCTGGTGCATTTCAGGCCAGTGGTGAAGGCCCACCCAGCCCAGCCCACCCCGGGCTGCACCCGCACCCGGCGCAGCAGTTCCAGGCGGAAACCCGCCCCGGCGTGGTGGAGCAGCAGGCCGGAGGCGGGGTCGTGCAGCAGTAGCCGGGAACACGGGCAGCCCATCAGGTCCGCGGCCTGCCGGGCCACGGTATCCAGCGCCTGGTCCAGGCTGGATGAACCGGCCACGGCGCTGATGGCCGCTGCCAGGGCTTCGGCCTCGCGGGCCCGCTGCTCCAGGGAGCGCAGATCCTCGAGGCGGCTGAAAGCCTCCTCCAGCAGTGCGGCGAATTCCCGCAAGAGTTCCTGGGTATCGGGCCCATAGGCGTGCGCCTGGACGCAACGGAGGGCCAGGACACCCTGGGCAAAGGGCAGGTCGATGGCCGAGCGCAGGGGCAGTGTCTGCTGCAGGCGTTCGCGCTCGCCAAAGAGGTCGCTGGTTTCCAGATCCGGGCGGTACACCACCAGGCATTCCAGCCAGAAGCGGGTGGTCAGGGTGGGGCCGGGTCGGTGGATATCGGCTTCGTGCCATTCCCCGGAGTTCGCCCGGTAGGTGCGCAGGAGGGGCAGTTCGGTGGTGCCGTCCATCCAGTGGACGCTGCAGTCGTCGAAGGGGATGCCCAGGTCCTTCAGGCCGCCGTAGAGGGCGGCCATCACCGTCTCGATATGCCCGCTGTCCCGCATGGTCCAGATGGCGTCGCGCACCCGCCCGATCACCTGTTCCCGGGCTGCCCCTTGCTTGCGGGCGGTGATGTCTTCCAGGATGCTGGCGAAGTGGGTGCCCTCGCCGTCGCGGCGGACACGGATCTTCAGCCGCACCCAGATGGCCTGTCCGTCGCGGCGGCGCAGCCGCACCTCGCGGTCGGCCTCGCCCTCGGCTTCCAGGTTGTCCAGCACGGCCTGGCGTTCTTCCCGATCGAAATAGAAGGCCGTGGCCGGCAGGTGCAGCAGTTCGTCCCCGGTGTAGCCCAATAACCGCTGGAAGTACGGGTTGGCGTAGGTCAGGGCCCCTTCCGGGGTGGTGTGCACGACCCCCACGGGCAGGTCCGCCAACAGGTTGCGGTGCCGCTCCTCGCTGGCTTGCAGTTCGGCGGTGCGGTGTTCGAGGTGTCGCAGGTCCTCGAGGCGCTGGAAGCCCTCCGAGAGCACCCCGGCAAGGTCCTCGAGCAGCGCCAGGTCGTCGGCTGAAAAGGCATTGGGGAACCGGCTGTTGATGGCCAGGGTGCCGTGGGAGAAGGGCAGGTCGACGATGGCGCGGATGCGGGGCAGAAAGTCCCAGTGTTCGCCGTGGGGATCGTCGGCCTGCAGATCGGGCCGGTAGGCCGTTTTGCCGCTCTGCCAGATCCGCACCACCAGGGGCAGCTCTTCGCCGACCACGTCCCGGTGGGTGAGCCACACGCCCTCGCCGAGGGCGCCGCGCAGGGTGTGGTGCAGCACCTCGGTAGGGTGGTCACCGCCGATCACCAGATTCAGGCCCACCTCGTCGAAGGGCAGCGAGGCCCGGAGCAGTTGTTGGCGGATAGCTTCCAGGATCTGGCGCAGGCCGGCGTAAACCTTGAGCTGCCAGATCGCCTCGCGCACCGTGTGCACCGCCGCCTGCCGCTGGAGTTGCACCAGCCGCCGGTACGCCTGGGACATCACCGGGGCGAAGCGCTCCAGGATGGCCAGATCCTGCTCGCTGAAGGCATCTTCCCGGGGGTGGTTCATGGCGATGGTGCCGCCGTCGAAGGGCACGTCCACCACGGATTGGATCGAGGCTTCGATCACCTCGCCCCAGGCGTCGATCTCGGCGCGGTTACGGCGGTAGAGGGTGGTCTGCTCGGTCACCACCTTGCGCAAGCCTGCTTTCAACTCCAGGGGCCGCGCTATCGGGGACCGGTCGGGGGAGAAACTGCGGAACTGGCCGCTGCTCAGGAAAACCCGCTGGATGCTGCAGGCATCGAAGTCCACCAGGGTGTGTAATTCGGCGGCGAAGGCGCCGACCACTGCGGGCCAATCCTCCTCCCCCTGCATCTGCAGGGTGGTGTTGAGCACCCGCTGCAGGGCCAGGTTGAGGGCGTGCTCGCGGCTGAGGGCCTCGGCCTCCCGGGCCCGTGCTTCCAGGGCTTGTAGATCGTCGAGGCGGCGGAAACCGTCGGAGAGCAAGCCGGCCAGGTCCCGGGCAAAGCGGATTTCGCTGGGAGAGAAGGCGTCGGGCCTGTCGCTGTTGATGGCCAGGGTGCCGCGGGAGAAGGGCACGTCCAGCACCGAGCGCACCGGGTGCCCAAAGAGGGTGGCGATGAGCGGCTGCTCGCGGTTGGGGTCGTGCTGGGCCAGGTCGGGGCGGTAGGCGGGCTGGCCGCTGCGCCAGATCTCCAGCAGGGTCGCCAGGCCCTCCTGTTTGCCTTCCACGTTCCACTCGCTGGGGGCGGCCAGGTTGTGGGAACGTATGCGCGGGGGAACGTGATCGAGATCCAGGACGTTGATCTCGCAGTCCTGGAAGCGGATGCCAGCAGTCAGCAGGGCCTGGCGCACTGCCCCGAGCACCTGTTGCAGATCCTCGGGGGTGTGCATCTGCCAGACCGCCTGGTGCACCTGCATCCAGGCCTGCTGCCAGTCCGGGGTGGGCGGCAGCGCGTTGCCGGCAGGCTCCGGCGTCCCGGAATATTCCTGGTGGTCCCTGTCCCCGGTGGGCATGACCGGTCTCCCATCGCCAGACGCCGGTTCTCGCGTCGAGGGCAAAGAACGGGCAAAAGGCGCAAGCCGGCAAGCCGAAGGCATTCGGAGGAAGGCTGGCCAAACAGCGGTTGGGGCTGCTTGCGGCACCCCTCTCCATTGGCTAATATAGGGCCGGCAAACCATTCGGAGAGGCAGGCATTTGCGAGGGATATTCCTGTTGTTGCTGGCTGCGGCCCTGGCGGTGGGCCCTGGTTGGGCCTGGGCCGAGCCGGTGGAGGTGGTGGTCTGGGACTTTGGCGGGGTGCCCGGCCACCAGGTCTGGATCAAACAGGCAGTGGCGGATTTCAACCGCCGGCAGCAGGAGATCCACATCCAACTGGAGATCCGCGACTGGGCCACCCAGCGGGAGAGCCTGATCAGCACCACCATCGTCGGTGAAGGGCCGGACGTCATCCGGGTGCACCACAAGTACTCGGTGGAATTCGGGCAGTTGGGCGGACTCTATGCGCTGGAGAATTTCCCCGACTTCCCCGAGGTCGCCGCCAAGTTCTTCCCCAATGTGCTCGAACAGGTCGAGTACCAGGGCAAGCACTATGGGCTGCCCATCACCATGCTGCCCTTCGTGTTGGCCGCCAACCAGTCCCTGCTCGACAAGTACCACCTGCAGATTCCGCGCACCTGGGAGGAGATGCGGGCCATGGGGCCGGTGCTCGGGGAACAGGGCATCAACGTGCTGACCATGCCCGGCGGGGTGAACCTCGACACCGCCTATCGTTTTTTGCCCCTGCTCTACAAGGCCGGCGGCAGGGTCTTCGACAAGGGCTGGACCCGGGCCACCTTCAACGGGCCGGCCGGGCTGGCGGCCCTCGAGTTTCTCGTCGAGATGAAAAACCAGGGTTATCTGCCCGCCGCCAGCGCCGCCTACGCCTTCGACGAAAACGCGGCCCACTGGTGCACCGAAAAGGCCGCCCTCTCCATCGAAGGGCCCTGGTGGCAGGACACGGTGCTGGGCAACTATAAGTTCGACACCAGCAAGCTGGTCCTGGCCCAGGTGCCCGGCCCGGCCCAACCCATCGAGGACAACCCGCCGGCCACCCTGCTCGATGTGGTGATGGTCTCGATCACCGGGTACACCAAGGTGCCGCAGGAAGCCTGGACGGTGCTCAAGGCCCTCAACGTCGACGACCCGGTATGGCGGGTGCCCAATCCGGCCATGGGCGGTATCCCGGCGCACCGGGCGGCGTACGAGCCGGGGGTGCAGTCCAAATACATCGACCTGCAGGTGCTGGCCGAGGCCGGGCGCACCGGCCTGGGCTGGCCCGGACACCCGGGCATCACCGAGATCCAGCGCTGCATCGCCGACGCGGTGAACATGGCGCTGGCCGGCACTCTCAGCCCCAAGGACGCCCTCGATGCCGCCGCAGCGGAGGTGAACGAGATCCTCAGTGACTACTAAGACGAGTTCGTCCAGGCTGCAGAAGCAGCTCACCCCCTATTATTTCCTGTTGCCGGCCCTGCTGGTACTGGGGGTGATCATTCTCTGGCCCATCCTCAACAATCTGCTGATGAGCCTGCAGAAGGTGCGGCTGCTCAAGGGCGGGGAGAGCGAGTGGGTGGGCCTGGCCAACTACACCAAGCTGCTGGGCAGCGGCAGTTTTTCCTCCAGCGTGGGCAGCTCCCTGCGCTTCACCTTGCTATCCCTGCCCATCGCCCTGGTGCTGGGGCTGGCCCTGGCCCTGGTCTTCAACGAGATCAAGCGGTACCGGCCGGTGTTCACCGCCTTCCTGCTGGTGCCCTGGGCCATCGCCCCGGTGGTCACCGGGTACATGTGGCGCTGGCTCTTCCACGACAGCTTCGGGCTGGTCAACTACTTCCTGCTCAGTGTCGGGCTCATCGACGCCAATATCCCCTGGCTGGCGCAGCCGGGCCCGGCCATGGGAGCGGTGGTGGTGGCCAATGTCTGGCGTTTCATGCCCTATATCACCATCATGCTGCTGGCCGGGCTGCAGGGCATCTCCACCGAACTGTACGAGGCGGCCCAGATGGACGGGGCCAATGTGGTGCAGCGCTTCTGGAACGTCACCCTGCCGCAACTGCGCCACGTCATCGGGGTGGTTTTCCTCTTTGCCACCATCTGGATGGTCAATGACTTCGGGCTGATCTTCATCATGACCGAGGGCGGCCCGGCCAAGGCCACCCAGGTTTTACCCATCACCATCTACCGCATCGCCTTCGAGAACCTGCAATTGGGGCGGGGCGCGGCGGCGGCGATGATGTTGCTGGCCTTTCTGCTCGCCCTGAGCGTGTTCTTTATCCGGGTGCTCTTCAGGGAGCGGAGGAGGGGCGATGAAAACTAGGACCCAAGCCAAGATCCGCGCCTGGCTGGGCTACGGCCTGGGCGGCCTGAGCGCCTTTTTGCTGGTGCTGCCCCTGATCTGGGTGATCAGCACCTCGCTGCGGCCGCTCTCCGAGGTGACCAGCACCCCGCCCATGCTCTTCCCGCGTTCGATCACCTTCAAGGCCTACGTGGATCTGTGGTCGGCGGCGCCCTTCGACGCCTATATCCTCAACAGCGTGGTCATCTCCCTGGCCACGGCGCTCATCGCCCTGGCCTTCAGCATCAGCGCGGCCTATGCCTTTGCCCGCTTCCGTTTTCCGGGCAGCACGGCGCTGCTGATGCTGGTGGTGATGTCGCAGATGCTGCCGGGTTCCTCCATCCTCATCCCGCTTTTCCAGGTGATCCGCAATCTCGGGCTGCTCGACACCCGCACCGGCATGGTGCTGATCTATACCGGCTTCGCCATCCCTTTCTGCACCTGGCTGCTCAACGGCTATTTCCGCGCCATCCCCGAGGAGTTGGAGCAGGCGGCCCTTATCGACGGCTGCTCGCGACTGCAGTTCCTCTGGCGCATCCTGCTGCCCCTGGCAGCCCCGGCGGTGGTGGCAGTGGGCACCTTCGCCTTCCTGCTCTCGTGGAATGAATTTCTTTTTGCCTTTGTCTTCACCAAGTCCAAGGCGCTGACCATTCCGGTGGGGCTGCGCTCGGCCTTCCTGGGCCAGTACGTCAACAAGTACGACCAGCTCTTCGCCGCCTCGCTGATCTTCAGTCTGCCACCCATCGCCCTGTTTGTCTCGCTGCAGCGCTTCTTCGTGCAGGGACTGACCGCCGGGGCCGTCAAGGAGTAGATCATGGCCAAACTTCGCTTGGGTTTCGTGGGGTGCGGGGGCATCACCGGGGCGCATCTGCGGGGGCTCAAGATCCTGCGCGAGCAGGGGTACGATGGTTTCGAGGTCAGCGCCCTGTGCTCGCGCAACTGGGAGAACGCGGCCCGCTACGTCGAGCGCGGCAAGGGCCCGCCGCCGCTGCCGCCCATCTCCCCTTCGCCGCACGATCCCCTGAGCGTGCGGGACATCTACGTGCGGGATTTTCAGGACACCGATCCCAAGGTCTACACCGACCACCAGGAGATGCTGGCGGCAGGCGCGGTGGATGCCCTGGTGCTGCTCTCGGCGGTGTCGGCCCACTACCCGGTGGCCATGGCGGCGCTGGAGCGGGGGGTACACGTTTTTATCGAAAAACCCTTCACGACCACTGCCCGGGCGGCCCTGCGGCTCATCGAGAAGGCCGCGGCGAAAAACCTCAGCCTGGGAGTGGCCGAGAACCTGCGCTACTACGAGAGTACGCGGTCCACGGGGTGGGCGGTGCAGAGCGGCCTGCTGGGCCAGGTGCAGATGGTGCTGGCCGGCGGGGTGGGCAATATCTGGTCGCCCGACGTGATTGTGGCCAAGACCGCCTGGCGCCACCGCAAGCTCGAGGCCGGCGGTGGGGGCAGCATGGATATCGGCGCCCACCTCTTCGACCGGCTGCGCTACCAGTGCGGCGAGATCGAGCAGATCTCGGCGCTGGCCCGCGCCGTGGAGCCGCTGCGCTACACCCGCGACGAGGCCGGCAGGGTGATCGAGGAGGTGCGCGCCGAGGTGGATGACACCTTCTTCGCCCTGCTCGAATTCGCCAACGGCGCCATCGGCAACCTGCTCTTCTCCTGGGCCGGCCACGGCGAGCCCACTGGTTTCGAGGGCGGGGGGGCCATCTATGGCAGCAAAGGCAGCCTCAAGGGGGAAAGGGTGCAGCTCGGCGGGCAGGCGCCCGCCGAGGTGGGGGCGCTCTTCCGCCAGCAGGCCGGGGCGGACCAACTAGAGCGTTTCTTCCCGCGCGGCATCCAGGATGGCTTTGCCCTCGAACTGTTGGAGTTTATCGCGGCCATCGAGCAGGGCCGGCAGCCCGAGACCAGCGGCATCGAGGGGTTGCGGGATATCGCTCCGGGCCTGGCCATCCTCGAGTCCTCGGCCCTGGGCCGGCCGGTGAAGGTGGCCGATGTCGAGCAGTGCCGGGTCGAGACCTGGCAGGGGGAGATCAACCAGCATTTCGGGATTCAATGATGGACTGGGGACTGGGACCTTTTGCAAAACATCCGGGCAATCCCATCCTGGCGCCCACCCAGGCAGGCTGGGAGTCACACGCCCTGTACAATCCCACGGCGTGGACCGACGGCGAGCAGGTCTTCCTGCTCTACCGCGCTGAGGGGCCCTGCGCCTTTCCGGGGCGCAGTTTCACCTCGCGCATCGGCCTGGCCACCAGCCGCGACGGGATTCACTTCGAGCGCCAGGCGGCGCCGGTGTTGGAGCCCACGGAGTGGTACGAGACCCCCGGCGGCTGCGAGGACCCGCGCCTGGTGAAGAGCGGAGACACCTTCTACCTGACCTATACGGCGTACGACGGCAAGGTGGCCCGGCTGTGTATGGCGGTCAGCCCGGACCTGCGCCAGTGGGAGAAATGGGGGCCGGTCTTTGCCGACGAGGCCTGGGACGCCTATTTCCCGCAGGCGGAATACCCGCAGACCCCGCGAGGGTGGTCCAAGTCCGGGGCCATCATCGGCGAGCGGGTGGGTGGACGGTACTGGATGTATTTCGGCGACACCCATATTTGGGTTGCCTCTTCGGAGGATCTGCGGCACTGGCAGATCGAGGCGCGGCCGGTGATCTCGCCCCGCAAGGGGTATTTCGATGCGCGGCTGGTGGAGCCCGGACCGGCGCCGGTGCGCCTGCCCGAGGGCTGGTGGCTGGGGTACAACTCGGCGGACGAGAACCTGCGCTACGCCTTTGCCCAGGTGTTGATCGACCCGGCCGATCCCTGCCGGGTATTGCGCCGCTCGGAGACCCCGCTGCTCGAACCCACCCGGCCCGACGAGCAGGTGGGCCAGGTGCCGCAGGTGGTCTTCGCCGAGGGGTTGGCGCAACTGGGTGGGCGGTGGCTCCTCTACTACGGCATGGCCGACTCCCGCCTGGGCTTGGCCATCGCCCCCACGCGCTAACCGGGAGAGACGGATCGATGAACCTGGCGGTGTTCCTGATGCTGGTGGTACTGGCCCTCGGAGGCTGTGGCCGGGGTGGCAGCGAGGGCAAGTTGAAGGTGGGTTACGTGGTCAATTATATGTCCCACGAGTGGTACCAGAACATCTGCACCGCCGCCCGGCAGCGGGCCACCGAACTGGGCGTGGACCTGGTCATCGCCGACGCCAATCTCGATGTGGCCGCCCAGATCTCCAAGGCCGAGAACCTCATCGCCCAGGGGGTGAAGGTGCTGATCCTCACCCCGGTGGACGCCAAGGCCCTCGACGCCCTGGTGCGCCAGGCCAAGGAGGCGGGCCTGTACGTGATCACCGAGTCGAACCCGGTGCCCGGCAGCGACACCTACGTGGGCATCGACAACCGCGAGAGCGGCAAGAAGGCGGGCCGCTGGTACGCCGAGTACGCCAAGGCCCACGAGATCGCGCCGCAGATCCTGATCATCGGCCTGCCCAATTTCGAGGACTGCCGGCTGCGGGTGGAGGGTTTCAAGGAGGCGCTGGCCGAGTCGGGCCTGCCCTACACCATCGCCCAGGAGGTGGACGGCCAGGGTCTCAAGGAGAAGGCCTTCAAGGCGGCGCAGGATGCGCTCACCGCCCACCCCGAGGTCAATGCAGTCTTCGGCATCAACGACGATTCCACCACCGGGGGCATGGCCGCGTATCAGGCCGCCGGCCTGGATCAGACCAAGCTGACGGCCATCGGTTTTGGCCTGGAGGGCATCGTCGGGCAGACCGCGCTGCTGGGCCACACCCCGTACCGCGCGGCCCTGGCGATGTTCCCCAACTTCGTCGGCCTGTCCCTGGTCGAGGCGGCGGTGGCCCTGGGCAAGGGCGAAACCCTGCCGCCCCACTACGAGACCCCGACCACCATGATCACCCTCGACAACTTCACCACCTTCTACCACCAGGAGGGGCAGGGGTACGCGATGGATCTCGAAGCCATCCGCCGCCTGCTGCCGGCCCGTTAGATGGAGCGCCTCAAGGGGCTGCTGCGCGGCGAACAGGCCGCGCTGGTGGTGGCGTTGCTGCTCCTGGCGGTGGTGCTCAGCGTCCTGACCCCGGTCTTCCTCAGCCCCGCCAATCTCAAAAACGTGCTGCGCGACTCCTCCCTCATCGCCATCGCCGGCATCGGCATGGTGATGGTGATCCTGGCCGGCGAGATCGACCTGAGTGTCGGCTCGGTGCAGGCGGTGGTGGGCATCCTGGCGGTGCAGGTGCTCAATGAGAGCGGCAGCATCTTGCTGGCCCTGTTGGGGGCGCTGGCGGCGGGGTTGTTGATCGGGCTCTTGAACGGGCTCCTGGTCACCCGGGCGGGCATCAACTCCCTCATCGCCACCCTGGGCACCATGGCCATCCTGCGCGGGGGGGCCATGGTTGGCACCCAGGCCGTCTCCATCCAGGGCCGGGTCGAGGGGTTCACCGAAGTAGGCACCGGGTACTGGGGCCCGCTGCCTGTACCGGTGGTGTTGGCCGTGGTCCTGCTGGTGTTCTTCTATCTGGTGCTGCACCACACCCCGGCGGGCCGGTACCTCTATGCAGTGGGTGGCAATGCCCAGGCGGCGCGCCTGGCCGGACTGCCGGTCGAAAAACTCAAGCTGGCGGCCTTTGCCCTCAGCGGGGTGCTGGCGGGGCTGAGCGCCTTCATCCTCGCCGCCCGCCTCAATTCGGGCCAGCCCAACGCCGGCCTGGGTTTCGAATTACAAGTCATCGCCGCGGTGGTGCTGGGTGGGGTGAGTCTCAGCGGCGGTCTGGGCACCCTGGTGGGCGCGGTCCTGGGTATCCTCATCCTGACGGTGCTCAACAACGGCCTGGTGTTGCTCGATGTTTCCTCCTTCTACCACGACATCGCCCGCGGCACAGTGATCATCCTGGCGGTGTACCTCGATAGCCGCCGTCGCCATCAGGCCCAGCGGCACGCCTGAGTATGGAACCCCTGCTCGAACTGCGCGGCATCCATAAACAGTACCCCGGGGTCTATGCCCTCAAGGGGGTAGACTTCGATCTGCGCCCGGGCGAGGTGCACGCCCTGGTGGGCGAGAACGGGGCCGGCAAGTCGACCCTGATCAAGATCCTGGCCGGGGCCACCGATTTTTCGCAGGGGGAATACCTCTTTGAGGGCGGCCCGGCGCAGATCAACTCGCCCCAGGACGCCATCCGGCGCGGCATCAGCGTGGTCTACCAGGAGCTGGAACTGGCGCCTCGGCTCTCGGTAGCCGAGAATCTCTTCTTTGGCCGGCTGCCCAACCGCCGCGGCCGGGTCCTGTGGG
>JADZBP010000170.1 GCA_020852055.1 Candidatus Latescibacterota bacterium | reverse complement strand
CTTGCTGGGCCAGATCCCGCTCGATCCGCGCCTGCGGGCCTGCGCCGACACGGGCACGCCCATAGTGAAGGCCATTCCGGAGGCGCCAGCCAGCCAGGCCCTGGTGCAGTTGGCCAGCCGGCTGGTAACGGCGCTGCCGGGTGTGCGGCGCTGATCCATGCCCACCAAAGCTTACCGCAACCCCGAGTTTCTCACCAGCCCCGGCGCCCGCACCCTGCGCATCCTGGCCGAGTACCTCGAGCCGGAGGAGCGTTTCCAGCGGGAGCGCATCGAGAATGTGGTGGTTTTCTTCGGCTCGGCCCGCGCCCCCTCGCGCGCCGAGGCGGAGCGCGCCCTGGTCCAGGCCCGCCGGCACCAGGCCGGCGCCGAGGAGTTGCAGCGCCTCGAAACCCGCCTCAAACTGTCCGACTATTATGAGGATGCCCGCCGGCTGGCCCAACTGCTGACCACCTGGGCGGGGCAACTGGGCGGCGAGCCCTTTGTGGTGTGTTCCGGGGGCGGGCCCGGCATCATGGAGGCCGCCAACCGGGGGGCCGCCGACGCCGGCGGTCGTTCGGTGGGGCTCAATATCAGCCTGCCGCACGAGCAGCAGCCCAACCCCTATATAACCGAAGCCCTCAACCTGGAGTTCCACTACTTCTTCATGCGCAAGCTCTGGTTCGTGCAACTGGCCTGCGCCCTGGTGGTCTTCCCCGGCGGCTTTGGCACCCTCGACGAACTGGCCGAGGTGCTCACCCTCATCCAGACGGGCCGCAGCCGCGGCATGCCGGTGCTCATCTATGGGCGGGCCTTCTGGGACGAGGTGATCGATTTTCAGGCCCTGAGCCGCTGGGGCACCGTCGACCCCAAGGACCTCGAGCTCATGGCCTGGGCCGATACTCCCGAAGAGGCCTTCGCCTTCCTGCAGGCGCGCCTCGCCCCGCAGTTTTCCCGCCAGACCTCTACCTGATCCTAAACGAGGCCCGGGCGGCGGCCTGATTGCCGCTCTGGTCGCGGACCTCCACCTCCCACTGGTGCCGCCCCGGTTTGAGCGGCGCTTCGGGCTGGGCGCTGAGGGTGCCGGCCTCGGGGTCGTATTCGGCGATGAGCTTTTTGCCGTCCAGGCGCAGGGTCAGATCCTCCTCCCGCCCGATCCCCGAGCCGATATCGTCGACCCGGGCGCGCAACAGGGGCTGGCGTTCCTCGACGGTGGCGCCGGCTGCCGGTTGCAGGGCGCTGATCACCGGGGGCTGGGTGTCGCTGAAGAGGGCGAAGCGCAGGAGGCGGCGCACCTTGCCGCTCACCAGGCGGGTGTTGGGATCGAGCTGGTTGCCCGCGAAGGACCATTCCCCCTCGCCGAGTTGCTGGTACAGCGCCAGCTTTTCGGGCTGGGCCACCTCCGAGCCGTAGCGCAGGCCGACCTCGACCTGCTGGTCGAAGCTGAGCCCTTCGGGGGAGAAAGCGTAGCCCACCCCGGTGCTCTCCAAGCCGGTGGCTGGCGGCGGGGTGAAGCGCCGGGCCTGGGGAAAGAAAGGCGCATAGGCGCTGTTGGCGGGGAAGCGGAGCCGGGCGTCGCCCTCCTCCCAGAGGACCTGCGTTTCCTGCGCGGGCACCACCTCCTGCTGGAGCAAGGTCAGGGAGGGAGCGGCGCGGCTGGCGAGTTGAATGGTCAGCGGGCCACCGCTGGGGTTGAAGGGCAGACCGACGCGGTACTCCTGCAGGCCGGTCTGCCGCAGGGCCAGGGTGTCGCGGCGCTGGTCGTCGGCAAAGGCCAGCAGGGGTGGGGTGTCCAAGGGCCGGTCGCTGGTGAGCTGCACCTCGGCGAAGTCGGCGAAGGCCTGGTGCTGAAGCGAGAGCGAGGCCCCGACAGCGGCAGGGTCCAGGTTGCAGGTGGCAAAGGCCTCGCCGCCGGCCTCGTCGCGGGCGCGCAGCCGCCAGAGGCCCGGTCTGAGTGGTACCTGCCAGGCGCAGGGGCCGGGCACGGCCTGGGTGATCTCTTCGGGTTGCCATACCTGCCCATCGGCCGACCTGGCCAGTTCGAGCTCTAGCACCTCGCTGTCGGGGTCGTCGATCTGGGCCTGGACCCGCAGGGTCTTGCCTGCGGGGCGGAGCTGGAAAGCGGTGATGCGCGGCAGCTCGTCCACCAGTACCTGAAGCCGGGCGCGGGAGTTATTGCCGGCCACATCCTCGGCCACGAGCACCAGCGTGTGCAGGCCGTGGCGCAGTTGGCCGGCGGCGAGCCCGCAGGAGAGCAGGCCGTCGGCGCCGGGCGGCAGGTCGTAGAATTCGAGGCGGTTTCCGGGCAGGCGAAAGAGGTTGAAGAAGACGCCGCTGCCGCCGGGGAAGCTGAGGCGGGAGCGGTCGAGGAAGACCTGGTGGCCGTCGGTATAGGAGACCCGCGCGTAGGTGGAACTGACCTGGGGCCGGCCGTCCACCTCGAGGCGGAGGCGGTAGGGAGCCAGCTGGTTGGCCGCTGCGTCGGCCTGGTCGTAGAGCTGGGCGCTGACGCCGAAGCGGCCGCTGACGAGCAGGGTATCGGCGCTCTGGTACCCATCCACCCCGTCCTTGAGCGGTACCCCGACGGGCTGGTGGCCGCCGCCAACCAGGCTTTCCAGGCCCATCGGCACCAGGGCCAGGCGCTCGATGACCGGCGGCCGGGTGTCGGCCACCCGGAAGCCCTGGAGCAGGGGGTTGAGCGGGATGTTGTCGGCATCGCGCACCTCCAGGTGCAGATGGGGCGGGCCGATGCCGCTGTCGCCGCTCCAGGCGATGAGCTGGCCCTGGGCGATGGGCAACTCGCCGGGCTGGAACTCGAGGTCCACGGTGTAGGCCTGTTTGGCGTGCTGGGCTTTGGCGACGCGGGCGGCGATGGGCGGGGCAAAACCCTGCAGGTGGCCGTAGACCAGGATGCGGCCGTCGGCCAGTTTCTCATAGAGCGAGCGGCCATAGCCCCAGGGCGAGGTGCGCACCCGCAGTATATACCCGGCGGCCGGGGCGTGTATCGCGAACCCGGTTTTGCCCTGGGTTTTCAGATCGATGCCGGCGTGGAAGGCGGCGGGGCGGGTTTCACCAAAGGTGGAGGAAAGGGCGCGGTCGAGATCGAGGGGCCAGGGCAGCTCGGTCTGGGCGCCGGCCTGCACGGTCAGCAGCAGGAGCATCCAGGTACAGCGGCTCAGGCGGCGCTGTCCTGGTACACACACAGCCGGATCTCGTCGGGAGTGACGGCGATGAAGTGGTGCGGGGCTTCGGTCCAGGCACCTGTATTGAGGTAGCGGGCGCCTTCCTCCTGCAGGTCCATGGCCGCGTGGGTGTGGCCGCAGGTCACCGCCTCAAAGCCCTGGGTGCGGGCCACCCGCAGGGCCTTGTGGGCGATATGCTGGTTGAGCACCCGGTAGAGCAGCCCCCATTTCTTGGCGTACTGGGCCACGTGTATGTCGGGGAAACCGAGCCTCACTCGCAGGCGATGCACCGCCTTGAACACCTTCTTGAAGAGCTGGTGGCGGGGCATGACCTCGTCGAGGTCGTCGCCGTGCACGATCAGCAGGCGCCGGCCGATGGCCCAGTGGCCGACGAACTGGATCTGTCCGGTGTCGGCGAGGTTCAGGTCCTCGTCGTGGTTGCCGTGCACCCAGATCAGCGGGCGTTGATGGGACTCGGCGATCAGGCGCTGCAGCGCGGCCAGGTGTTCGGGGCCGAGGGGGTCGCGGGGATCGTCGATGATGTCGCCATTGAGGATCAGCGGCACCCCCGCCGGCAGCGACGCCAGCCAGGACAGAAAGGGGCGATGATGGCAGTAGGGAGAGCCCAGGTGCAGATCGCTGACGATGAACGCGGAGGAAAACCCCGGAGCGCCTTGCAGGGGTTGGGGCAGGACGCTAGAATTTGGTGGTTGGCCAGTCATTGCAGACGAATTAAACCATAAGTGGTAGAATGCGCAAAGAGACCTTTACCGCCGCTGAAGCGACCCGCCTCGAAGCCCTGCTGGGCCATCTGGAGCAACTGCTCCCCGACGACGGGCAGCGCGCCGCGTTCCGCCGCGCCGCCCTCGATCCCCCTCCTCCCACCCTGAGGCTCAACCCGTTGCGGCTGCAGCCCCCGGCTCTGGGCGAGTGGCTGCGCGAGCGCGCCGAGGCGGTGCCCTGGTGCGCGCAGGCCTTTGTGTTGGCCGACTCGGAACAGCGCCTGGGCCGCACCCTCGAACACGCCCTGGGCGCCTTCTACCTGCAGGCCAAGGCCCCCTCGCTGGCGGTGGAGGCGCTGGACCCGCAGCCCGGCGAGCGGGTGCTGGACCTGGCCGCCGCTCCGGGAGGCAAGGCGACGCAGATCGCCGCCCGGCTGGGCAACACCGGGCTGCTGGTGGTCAACGAGCCGGCCGGCAGCCGCCTGCCCTCGCTGGTGGGCAACCTGGAGCGCTGTGCAGTGGGCAATGTGGTGCTGAGCAAGGCGCCCGGCGGCCTGCTGGCCCGCTATTTCCACAACCACTTCGACCGGGTGTTGCTCGACGCCCCCTGCAGCGGCGACGGGGTACTGTGCAAGGACACCCGGATGCTGGACTACTGGTCGCCCGAGGAAGCGGCGCACAAGGCCCAGCAGCAGAAAGGGCTGCTGCGGGCTGCCTTCCACATGCTGCGGCCCGGCGGGGTGCTGGTGTACTCGACCTGCTCGCTGAGCCTGGTCGAGAACGAGGAGGTGCTCTCCGCGCTGCTGCGGCGTCACGGCACCAATATCGAAGTGCTGCCAGTGGCGGGCCTGGCGCCGGCACCGCTGCCGCCCGAACTGGCGGCCCGCTACCCGGAGGGTTTTGTCCGGATGGCCCGGGTCTGGCCGCACCTGCACCAGACCGAGGGGGCCTTTGTCGCCGTGCTGCGCAAGCGGGAACCCACGGCGTGGGATCTGGTGGAGGGGGATGCGGTCGAGTGGGAGGAAAACGGCGACGAGGCGCAGGCCGCGCCGGTGCGGATGGCGCTGGAGGAGCGCTGGGGGTTTGAACTGGCGCTGCCCGAGGGGCAGGCCCTGGTGCTGGAGGGTCGCCATCTGGCGATGGAACCGCGGGCCGCGGCGGGCATGCGGGCGCATTTTCCCTATTTCGTGCGGGCCGGTCTGCATCTGGCCCGCCGTCAGCAGGAGCATTATTACCTGTCGCAGGGTATGGTGGCGTTGTGGGGGGATCGGATGCGGGGCCGGCGGGTGATGCTGGAGTGGCCGCAGGTGCAGGCCCTCTTTCGCGGCGAGGCGCTGGTGCTGGACCCGCCAGTGCCGCAGCGCGGCGAGGTGTTGTGCAGTTTTGGCGACTGGACGATCTGCTGGGGGTTGATCGAGGAGCAGGGCTACCGGTTGCGCGGCATGGTGCCCAAGTGGGCGCGCAAGCCGAATCTGGAGCGGTTGCTCTGATGATGGGGTAGAGGGGGGGCGCGTCGGGGAGCACCCCGTTCCGTTCTTTCCCAAGGCGCGTCCCGCCGCACACCAACGTATGGTGTGCGGCGCAAAAAGCGCTGCCCTCCCCCAAAACCCATCCCCCGCAACGCCCCATACGTTGGGGCGTTGCGCCACGCGGACTTCCCTTCCCAACCGCTCCCCGCGAAAGGCCTATGGGGCCATCTTCCCGCCGCTTTCATCATCGCTGAGAGCCCATAGCGGAAAGTTTTTCATCCCCTTCCTGCAGTTTTTTCCCCCCTCTTTTTCTCCTGAAAATCCGCAAATCTAGATCTTGTGGTTAGGCGCGGATTCAGTACAAGATCAAGGCTGAATTGCACAAAAAAAGACATGGGACCACATCGTTTTTTGTCATTTTTTAATGATTTTAATCTATTGATTATAAATGAGTTGATCGATGGATGGAAAAACCTGGCACACAAGTTGCGATAGGGTAAAGCGCACCCGTCGCCCTCCTTGCCCGAGGCCAAAAAAACGGGGCGCTGCTTCTCCTGCTCGCGTCTGTCCCTCCTCGATCAGACGGCATCGAGAACGCGCTTCAAGACGGGTCACCGTGGGATCCGGAGGCTGGACCTCCCCTCCACCACTGTCTGCCCCTCCTCGTGCAGGCAGCGCTTCCGGATCCCCCTTTTTTTTGTACCCGGGGGTTACTCGGCAGGGGGACCGGCGGGGCCGGTCCAGGTGGGGAAGAGCTGGTGGGGGATGTGGAAGAGATTGCAGATGCGGCCGGCGATGAAGTCGCCCAGGTCGTCAAAGGTTTTGGGCTGCTGGTAGAAGGCCGGCATGGCCGGCAACACGATGGCCCCGGCCTCAGTTACCGCTACCATATTGCGCAACTGGATCAGGTTGAGCGGGGTTTCGCGCACCACCAGGATCAGGGGCCGGCGCTCCTTGAGGGTGACGTCTGCGGCCCGCTCGATGAGGTTGCTCGACGCGCCGCAGGCAATGCCTGAGAGGGTCTTGGTCGAACAGGGCACCACCACCATGCCCGCCGTGGCGCCCGAACCGCTGGCCAAGGGGCTGGTCAGATCCCCTACTCCGTACTCGCGCAGGTCCCCGGTCCGGACTTCCTCCCCATAGATCCGCTCCAACAACCCGAGCAGGGATTCTTTTTCCGGCTGCCAGCCCAACTCCTCGCAGAGCAGATAGCGCCCGTAGCGGGAGAGCACCGCGTGTACCAGGTGCCCTCCGCCGAGCAGGGCCCGCAGCAGGCGGCCGGCGTACAGGGCGCCGCTGGCCCCGGTGACAGCGATCACCAACTCCTTCTTCACCGCCCGGCTCCGGCGGCCAGGGCTTCCTGCCCGGCCTTGAGCGTATTGATGATGGCATCCACGTCGTAGACGCAGCCGCCCCAGGTGCCCCCGCCCACATTCTGCAGGGCCGCCCACAGCCGGGTGGCGTCGGGCAGATGTTCCTCGGGGGCCAGGTCCGGGCGCAGTGGGCGCTGGGCCAGCACCCGCACGCCTTCCTCGGCACCAAAGACCTTGCCCGCCGTGCCCACCAGATTCACCGTGCCTTTGAGGCTCTCGCGGTCCACGGTGACCTCGATCAGATCGCCGTCCACCAACTTGCCGATGGGACCGCCGGCCAGGGCCTCGGGCCCGATGTGGCCCAGGCAGGCGCCGGTGGAGAAGCCCGAGAAGCGGGCGTCGGTGAGCACCGCGATCTCTTTGCCGTAGTCGAGGTACTTGAGGGCGGTGGTGATCTGGGCGATCTCCTCCATGCCGGTGCCCATGGGCCCGCAACTGAGCAGCACCATCACGTCGCCGGGCTGGATCTTTTGCGCCTTGAGCGCGGTGATGGCGGCCCGTTCGGTGGTGAAGACCTTGGCCGGGCCGGTGAGGCGGTACACCCCGTCGGCGTCCACCACCGAGGGGTCGATGGAGGTGGCTTTGACCACCGAGCCTTCGGGAGCCAGGTTGCCCTGCGGGAAACAGACCGTGCTGGTCAGCCCCTTGGCGCGGGCCTGGTCGGGGGCGAGGATGACCCGGTCGGGAGAGACCCCGTCGAGTTCTTCCAGCTTGGCGCGGAAGGCCTGCCGTCGCTCCGAGTGTTCCCACCAGTCGAGGTTCTCACCCAGGGTGCGGCCGGTGACGGTGAGGGCGTCGAGTTTGAGTAGTCCCAGACGGCGCAGATGCAGCATGACCTCGGGCACCCCGCCGGCCAGGAAGGCGCGCACGGTGACGTGGTACTCGGGGCCGTTGGGCAACACGTCCACCAGGCGCGGCACTTGGCGGTTGATGCGGTCCCAGTCGGCCACGGTGGGGCGGGGTCGGCCAGCGGCGTGGGCAACAGCGGGCACGTGCAGGATGAGGTTGGTGGAACCGCCGAAGGCCGCGTGGGTGACCATGGCGTTGTGGATGGCCGCTTCGGTGAGGATATCGTTGGAGCTGATGCCGGCCTGGTCGAGGGCCATGAGGGCGCGGGCCGAGCGGCGGGCCATCTCGCGCCAGACCGCCTCGCCCGAGGGGGCCAGGGCCGAATGGGGCAGGCAGAGGCCCAAGGCCTCGGCCACCACCTGCGAGGTGGCGGCGGTGCCCAGGAACTGGCAGCCGCCCCCGCCGGTGGCGCAGGCGCGGCAGCCCAGGTCGTTGACCTCATCGATGCTCAACTCGCCGTGGGCCAGGCGCACCCCCACCGACTGGATCTTGCCGGCGTCCTCGCCCTCCACCGGGGGCAGGGTCACCCCGCCGGGCACCAGGATCACCGGCAGCCGGCGCGCCTCGGCCAGGGCCAGCATCATCGCCGGCATGCCCTTGTCGCAGGTGGCCACCCCCATCACCCCCCGCCGGGTGGGCAGAGAGCGGATGAGCCGGCCCAGCACCGTGGCCGCGTCGTTGCGGTAGGCCAGGCTGTCGAACATGCCGGTGGTGCCCTGGGTGCGGCCGTCGCAGGGATCGGAGCAGTAGGCCGCAAAGGGGATGCCGCCCAGGCGGTGGATCTCGTGGGAGGCCTCCTCCATCAAGAGCCCCACCTCCCAGTGGCCGGTGTGGTAGCCCAGAGCGATGGGCGTGCCGTCGGGGGCGCGGATGCCACCCTGGGTGCTGAGGATGAGGTACTCGCGGCGGCCCAACTCGGAGGGGTTCCAGCCCATGCCGGCGTTCTGGCTGTACCCGAAGAGATGGCCGCTGGGCCAGTTGAGCACCTGCTCGATCTCCAGGGGCAGCTTGCCGGTAGGGCCGGGGGCCTTGGTGCGCACCCGGTAGATGGCGGGGTCGTCGGATTCGACGAGGAGGCGGAACATATCGGTGGTCTGGGTCATCTCAGATTCTCCCGGTCATAGCCACAGCGCGGCCTCGCCCAGGAAGAGCAGGTCGGCCAGAGTGAAGGCGAAGTACACGGTGCTGATGATGCCGTTCATGGTGAAGAAGGCCATATCCAGTTTGGAGAGGTCGTCGGCGCGCACCAGGCGGTGTTCGTAGAGCAGCAGCCCGCCGATCACCCCCAGGCCGATGGTGTAAAGGGTGTTGAGCGCCATCAGTTCGCCCAGATAAAAGAGCAGCCCCATGGCGACCAGATGGAGCAGCCGCGCCAGTTTCAGCGAGCGGGTGATGCCGAAACGCACGGGAATGGAGTGCAGGCCGGCGCCCCGGTCGTAGTCGAAATCCTGGCAGGCGTAGATGATGTCGAAGCCGGCCACCCAGGAAAGCACCGCCAGCCCCAGGACCACCGGGGGTAGGTCGAAGTGGCCGGCCACTGCCAGCCAGGCCCCCAGCGGAGCCCCGGCCAGGCTCAGGCCCAGGAAGAGATGGGAGGCCCAAGTGAAGCGTTTGGTCAGGGAATAGAAGAAGAGGAGGGCCAGGGCCACGGGGGAGAGGTACAGGCAGAGGCGGTTGAGCTGGCCGGCGGCCAGGACCAGCAGTCCCGAGGACAGGGCCACGAAGAGGCCCACGCTCAGCGGCGTGACCACCCCGCGCGGCAGTTCGCGGTTGCGGGTGCGCGGGTTGGCCGCGTCGAGATGGCGGTCGATCAGGCGGTTGAAACCCATGGCCGCGCTGCGGGCCGCCACCATGGCCAGGGCGATCCAGCCCAGTTGCGCCGGGTGCAGGCCGCTGCGGCTGGCGGCCATGGCCGCGCCGCTGAGGGCAAAGGGCAGGGCGAAGACACTGTGGGAAAACTTGATCATGCGGCCGTAGGTGAGCACCGCGCGCAGGAGGCGAGTCATCTCAATCCGTCGCGTAGAAACGCAGGGGCGGGGCCGCCTCGATCTGGCCGTGGACCTGGGCCAGGCGGTAGTATTCGCGCAGGCCGGCCAACTCCGCCTCGCCCAATTCGTAATGCATGTGGTGTTCGAGGTAGTGCTGGTAGAAGGAGGCTTCCCCGCCGTGTTGCCTGGCGTGGTCGCGGGCGATCTCTCCGATGCGGCCCCAGCCCTCGGCCTTGGCCTGGACCAGTACCTTCACCAGGTGCGGGGGCAGGGCATCGCGTCGGCCGGTCCAGAAGGCGAAGACAAAGGGCAGACCGGTCAACTCGCGCCACAATTGTCCCAGGTCGAGGCTGGGGTGCTGGCGGTAGCGGAAGACCGGGTCGCCGATGAGCAGGGCAGCATCGGCGCGGGCCAGCATGGCGTCGAGGTCGGGCGGAGCGGTGATGAATTCGGGATCGAGCTGGTACAACTCGCGCAACAGGATGCGCAACAGGGCCGCCGAGGTGCGCGAACTCTGGTCGAGGGCCACCCGCCGGATCTTGCCCGGATCGCGTTCGCCGAAGAGCCGCACGCTGAGCACCTCGCCCCGGCACGCCAGCGAGATACCCGGCACGATGTAGTAGGGCTCGGGGCTGCGGGCGTATTCGATGGCGGGGATGAGGCCCAGATCCACCTGGCCGGCCCGCAGTTCGTCGGCGCAGACGGCCGGCACGGCGTAGCTGAGGGCGAAGGGAGCGTGCTCCTGCTCCAGGGCGACAGTGAGGGGGCGGGTATTGAGGAAACTGACCGCCCCCAGCCGGACCTTCATCCCGCAGCGGCCTCTGCCAGGGCCGGGGGCCGGGGCCGGGTAGCGACGAGCTGGTAGGCGGTGTTGCGCCGCCGCACTTCGTAGCCGGCGTCGCGGATCAGTTCCTCCATACGCGCCAGGGTCATCTGGTCGGTGTGGCTGGTGCCGGCGGCGCTGACCACGTTTTCTTCGAGCATGGTGCTGCCGAAATCGTCCACCCCGTAGTTGAGGCTGAGCTGGGCGATCTTGGGACCCTGGGTCACCCAGGAGGCCTGGAGGTGGGGGAAGTTGTCGAGGAAGAGCCGGGCTACCGCCACGGTGCGCAGGTGGTCGAAGCCGGTGGCCTTGCGTCCCTGCCAGCGCCCGGGGTCGGCGGCCAGGTCGGTGTGGTCGGGCTGGAAGCTCCAGGTGATGAAGGCGGTGAAGCCGCCGGTCTGGTCCTGCAACTGGCGGAGCAGGTGCAGGTGCTGCAGGCGGTGCTCGATGGTCTCGACGTGGCCGTACATCATGGTCGCGGTGGTGCGCATCCCTGTGCCGTGGGCCAGGCGGTGCACCTCCAGCCATTCCTCGGTGCGGTCCTTGCGGAAGCCGATGATATCGCGCACCCCGTCGTCGAGGATCTCGGCCCCGGCGCCGGGAATGGAGTCGAGGCCGGCCTGGCGCAGGCGGGTGATGGTCTCCGCGAGCGAGAGCCGCGAGAGGTGGGCGATGTAGATGATTTCGTTGGCCGAGAGGCAGTGGAGCTGGACCATGGGGTAGCGGTCGCGGATGGCGCTCAGCAGTTCTTCGTAGTAGTCGAGGCGCAGTTTGGGGTTGAGGCCGCCCTGCATCAGCAGTTCGCAGGACTTGGGCTCCTCGCCGCCAAAGGCCACCAGCTCGTCGATCTTGGCGAAGATCTGCTCGCGGGACAGCACGTAGCCCTCGGCCGAGCCGGGCTGGCGATAGAAGGCGCAGAAGTCACACTTCACCCAGCAGACGTTGGTGTAGTTGATATTGCGGCCCACGTTGTAGCTGACCACCGGCTCGGGGTGCAGCTGCCGGCGGGCGTGGTCGGCCAGCAGGCCCAGCTCGGCCAGGTTGGGGTGGGCCCAGAGCCGGCGGGCATCCTCCAGGCTGAGGCGCTGGCGGCGGTAGACCTTCTCGGCGAGGTCCTCGATCATGCGACCTGGGCGACGGGCGGGGGGGAAGGGGCGACGAGGTTGTAGAGGCTGTCGCGCTCCACCGGCACCCGGCCGGCTTCGGCGATGCGCCCCATCAGGTCCTCGTGGGTGAGGCGCTGCTGGGTGGCCTCAAAGGTCTTGCGGGTGATCTCGTAGTCCATGATGGTGCCGTCCAGATCGTTGGCCCCGTACCACAGCGCCACCTGGGAGACCTCGATGGTGTTCATGATCCAGAAGGTCTTGATGTGCGGAAAGTTGTCGAGCATCAGCCGGGCCACGGCGATCTCCTTGAGGTCCAGGCAGCCCGAGGGACCCGGCAGGTGTGCCAACTCGGTGCGCTCGGGATGGAAGGAGAGGGGGATATAGGCGAGGAAGCCCCCGGTTTCGTCCTGCACCTCGCGCAGCCGGCAGAGGTGATAAACCTTCTCCGCGGTGTTTTCTATGTGGCCGTAGAGCATGGTGGCATTGGAGGGCAGGCCGGCGCGGTGGGCGGCAGCGGCGATGCGCAGCCACTCCTCGGAGTCGCTCTTGGTCCAGAAGAGATCCCCCTGCACCCGGTCGCTGAAGACCTCGGCCCCGCCGCCGGGCAGGGATTCGAGGCCGGCGGCCTTCAGGTCGAGCAGCACCTCTTCGAGGGGTTTACGGGCGATGCGCTGGATCTGGGCCACCTCGATCATGGTGAAGGCCTTGAGCCGCGCCTGGGGCCGGGCTTCCTTGATAGCCCGCAACACCTCCAAGTAATAGGAATAGGGCAGCTTGGGGTTGACCCCGCCCACCATGTGGATCTCGGTGATGGGGGCGTGCAGGTACTGGCGCACCCGTTCCTGGACCTGCTCGGGGGAGAGCACGTAGCCGCGCTCGTCCTTGGCCTTCACGTAGAAGGAGCAGAACTTGCAGAGTTTGTTGCAGATGTTGGTGTAGTTGATGTGCTGGTTGCGCACGTAATAGGTGCGGTCCCCGTGCAGGCGCTGGCGGACCAGGTTGGCCAGATAACCCAGGGCCGGCAGCTGGTTGCAGGCGTAGAGCTGCAGGCCCTCGTCGGCGCTGAGGCGTTCGCCGGCCAATACCTTGTCGCGAACGGCGCCCAGGCCCGCTTTTTCCAGGGACTCATCGTGGGGGGAAGACATGAACTGATAATATCAAACGCCTTCTTTGGCGTCAATCGGGGCGGCGGCAGGCTTGAGCCCTTGGTAAAGGGCGCAGACCCCCAGGGTGAAGGAGGTATGCAGGTTGTCGACGAAGCCGGCTCCGTCCAGCAGTTCGACAAAGGCGCGGCCCTGCGCAAAGGTGCCCACCGAGGCGGGCAGGTACGCGTAGGCCTGGCGCTGGCCAGAGATCAGGCCGCCCACCAGCGGCAACACGCGGGTGAAGTAAAACCGATAGAGCTGCCGGAAGAGCGGGGTCTCGGGCTCGGCAAAGTCGAGAATCAACAACTCTCCGCCCGGCCGCAGCACCCGCCAGGCCTCGGCCAGGCCGGTGGGGATATGGCCGAAGTTGCGCACCCCGAAAGCGGCGATGACCAGGTCGAAGCTCTGGTCGCGGAAGGGCAGGGCCTCGGCGTCGCCGCCCATCAACTGGATGGGCACAGCCGGTGGACGGCGGCGCAGTTTGGCCAGGCCCAGGCGCAGCATGTGCACGGCCACATCCACCCCCACGACGCGGCGGGGTTGGCGGCGGGCGGCGGCCAGGGCAAAGTCGGCGGTGCCGGTGGCCAGGTCGAGAACCCGCTGCGGCGCCCGGCAGCGCACCCGGCCCAGGCCGCGGCGGCGCCAGTAGAAATCCACCCCGCCGCTGAGCAGGTGGTTGAGCAGGTCGTAGCGCCGGGCGATGGCGTTGAACATGCCTTGGATACGCTGCTTGCGGGCGATTATGTTATCTTTATTGTCCATGCAGATGCCCTATATCCCCTCCCTGGTTGCCAGCCTCACCGAAGGGGTGGCCGTGCTCGATCAGCAGGCCGGCATCCAGATCTTCAATCCGGCCCTGGTGGAGATGCTCGGCCTGCCCGGAACCGAGGCCGGGCCCCTGGAGGAGTTCCTGGGGGCTGGCGAACTGGGGCAACTGGCGCGTCAGGCCCTGGCCGGCGAGCTGGTCTGGGATCAGGACATCCAGTACCGCAAACCCGCGGGCCAGACCTGCTGGCTGCGGGTCAACACCCGCCGGCTGGTGGACGAGACCGGCCGGCCGGCTGGGGTGCTGCTGACCCTCAAAGAGATTTCGGAACTGAAGCGGGCCGAGCGGGATCTGTGGCAGGTCGAGAAGATGAGCGCCCTGGGGCGCCTGGCCGCCTCGGTGGCGCACGAGGTGCGCAATCCGCTCAGCGCCATCGACATCCAGTTGCAGCTCCTGCAGGAGGAGCTGGGCGGGGCCGACAGCGAGGTGGCGGCGCGGGTGAACCGGCGCCTGACCATCGCCCGCACCGAGATGCGCCGGCTCGAAGGCATCGTGCAGAACTTCCTGCGTTTCTCCCGCCCCCCGGCCCTGTACCTCCAGCCAGTGCAACCCAACGACCTGCTGCGGCATCTCTTCTCCCTGGTCGAACCCGAAGCGCGTGAACACGGCATCGCCCTGGTGCTCGATCTGGAGGAGCCGCTGCCGGCCATCAGCGCCGACGAGAATCTGCTGAGCCAGGCGCTGCTCAACATCCTCATCAACGCCTTCCAGGCCCTCGGGGCGGAGCCCCGGGTCATTCTACAGTCGCGTCTAGATCGCGTCAAGGGCCAGATCTTGTTGAATATCGCCGACAACGGCCGCGGCATCCCCGCCGCCGACCTGGAGCGGGTGCTGGAGTTCTACTACACCACCAAGGACGAGGGCACCGGGCTGGGCCTGTCCATCGCCCAGCGCATCGTGCATCAGCACGGCGGCATCCTCGAGGTGAGCAGCCAGGAAGGGACCGGCACCGGCGTGTCCATCCGCCTGTGGCTGGAAGAGGGGGCCACCCCGGCGCTGTTGGCCGAGGGCGGCCGGGAGCAAGGCTGAGCCATGGCCAAGAAACCCCTGCGCCTGCTGATCGCCGACGACGAGGTCCATATCCGGGAGGGGCTGCAGGAAGCCCTGCAGCAGCCCGGCTTCACCATCGACACTGCCCGCGACGGCCACGAGGCGCGCGACCTGCTGCAGCGCCAGGCTTACCAGCTGGTGATCACCGACCTGCGTATGCCCGGCCTGGGCGGCATGGAATTGCTCGACGAGATCCGCGACAGCTACCCCGACGCCCAGACCATCGTGCTCACCGCTTACGGCAGCGTGACCACGGCGGTGGAGGCGATGAAGAAGGGGGCCTTCGATTTCATCACCAAGCCGGTGGACCTGGTCCACTTGCGCCTGCTGGTGGAGCGGGCCATCGACCGCCTCGAACTGCTCTCGGAGAACCGCAAACTGCACCACCGCCTGGAAAACCAGGACACCTTCCGCCGGCTGGTGCGGCGCAGCCCGGCGATGCAAGCCGCTGCCGAGACCATCAAGCAGGTGGCCCAGTCCGAGGTGCCGGTGCTGCTGCGGGGGGAGACCGGGGTGGGCAAGGAGCTGATCGCCCGGGCGGTGCACGAGCGCAGCAAACGGCGGAACGGCCCCTTTGTGGCGGTCAACTGCGGGGGGTTCACCGCCGAGCTTTTCGCCAGCGAACTCTTCGGGCACGTGCGCGGCGCCTACACCGGCGCCCACGCCACCCGGGCCGGCCGTTTCGCCCTGGCCGAGGGGGGTACCCTCTTCCTCGACGAGATCGGCGAGGTGCCGCTCAAGAACCAGGTGGAATTGCTGCGGGCGCTGGAGGCCAAGGAATACCAGCCCCTGGGCGATACCCAGGTGCATGCCGCCGACGTGCGCATCATCGCCGCCACCAACCGCGACCTGGAGGCGGGCGTCCAGGACGGCATCTTCCGCGAGGATCTCTATTATCGGCTCAACGTGGTGCCCATCGACGTGCCGCCGCTGCGGCAGCGCCGCGAGGATATCCCGCTCCTGGCCGAGATGTTCCTCGACGAGGCCTGCCGGGCCCACGAACAGCCGCGCAAGCAACTGGGCGCCGAGGCCATGGCCCTGCTGCTCAACCACTCCTGGCCGGGCAATGTGCGCGAGCTGCGCAACCTCATCCAGCGGCTGGTGGTCACCTGCCCCGAAAAAACCGTCCGCCCCGAGCAGATTTCCCTGCTCTTGGGCACGGCCGAGCGCGAGGCGGGCCATTTCACCGTGAATCTGGGGGTTTCGATCGAGCAGGTGGAGGCGGCGCTGATCCGCCAGACCCTGGAGCGGATCACCTCCAATCGCCGCCAGGCAGCCGCCATCCTGGGCATCAGCGTGCGTTCCCTTCAGTACAAGATCAAGCAGTATAATATCGGCTGAAGCGCCTCGCGTTCGCCGCCACCCGGCACCTCAGTGCAATAATTGCATTAAATCATCCTCGCGCCGATTCTGCACCGCCTGTCCTACCCGTTGTCACCTATCACAAGCCCTTTCTTAACAAAGTTTTAACATATTCCTGGCCAGAGGTGGCACTGTATTTGCACCCTCAGGGGCATAGCGCAGGATTTGTGTGATTCAGGTCACAGCGCGGTGTCTTGGCAGTTACAGGGAAAACACGGGGTTGAGCAGCGCCAACCCCGGCAAGGTACTGAAGGGGAATCACCGGAAACCCCAGCCCCAACGGCAATTTCTGCATCTCACCACCGTTTGGATCTTCTGCACCTAAAGCCAGGAAAGTATAGAACTTGGCCAACGCGTTCCCACAAAGAGCAATCCTGGATGCAAAGTTTGCATTTCAGGCCGATATCCTGGAAGGGCTCGAGTCCCTCCTCGATCCGGACTTGATGATTCCCGAGTTGAAAGCAGACAGCAAGATTGCCGCGATCAAGGAGCTGATCAACCGACTCTATCTGAAAGGGGTGGTCAAGGACAGCCTCAGTTTTCTCCAGGCGGTCCTGGGACGGGAAAACATCGAAAGCACCATCATCGGCGAGGTGGCCATGCCCCACGCCCGCAGTCTGGCTGTCAACCAGCTGGGCCTGGCCCTGGGGGTCTCGCGGCTGCCCATCGACTACCCCTCTGGTGATGATCGCGCCGCCATCCAGGTTATCTGCCTGATTGCGGTCCCGGCCCATGCCCCCGATTCCTACCTGGCTCTGCTGGGGGCCCTGGCGCGCACCTTTCACGACGGCGAGATGATCGGCGCCCTGCTGCAGGCTACTGCTCCCGAAGAACTCTGCGACCTTTTGGCAACGCACTCCAGACACTCCTATAACAGAGGCTAACAACATGGGTTATACGGTCCAGGAATTGCTGAACGACGAGGAGAGCACGCTCCGTCTCTACTTCGACGATATCGCCGAATCGAAGCCCCTTTCGCGCGAGAAGGAGGTCGAGCTGGCCGCCCGTATCAAAGAGGGCGACATCGGGGCCCGCGACGAACTGGTCCAGGCCAACCTGCGCTTTGTCATCGACGTGGCCAAGAACTACCAGAACCGCGGGCTGTCGCTTTCCGATCTGATCAGCGCCGGCAACCTGGGCCTGCTGACCGCCGCCGAGCGTTTCGACGGCACCAAGGGCTACAAGTTCATCTCGTACGCCGTGTGGTGGATCAAGCAGTCCATCCTCCAGACCATCGCCGAACATGCCCGCACCGTGCGCCTGCCCCTCAACAAGCTGAGCCTGCTGAAGGACATCTCCAAGGTGTCGCGCCGGCTGGGCCAGGGCCGCGAGAGCGAGCCGGATGTGGAGGAGATCGCCGCGGAACTGGACGTGCCCGCCGAGGAGATCCTGGATACCATGCTGAGCGCCCGTACCGTGCGTTCGCTGGACGAAGCCTTCGAAGAGGACGACGAGCGCAGTCTGCTCAATATCCTGGCCGATACCAGCCAGGAAGCCCCCGATACCGACGTGCTGCGCGACTCGGCCCGCGAGCAGTTGGAGAGCGTGCTCAACAGCCTCGATGACCGCGAGCTGCGCATCATCCGCCTGTATTTCGGTCTGGACGGCAACGAGGCCCTGACCCTGGAGCAGATCGGCGGCCTGATGAACCTCACCCGCGAGCGGGTGAGGCAGTTGAAGGAGCGGGCGCTGGGCAAGCTGCGCCATCCGGCCCGCTACCACGCCCTACTGGCACTGGTCGACGAGACCGAGGTCTACTGAACCGACAAGGGTAATGCCCTGACCACTCTTTTCCCCGGAGAGTTGCGATGTCAGTCGAGGTGCTCGGTTTCGTGGGTATCGCTCTGTGGCTGATGGCAGTGGGGGCTTATATGAGGAAACGCCGTTCCTGAATCATGCGCCGCTGCGACGGCGCAACATCCCCTGTGCAGAAACCGGACTCCCCCCCAGAGTCCGGTTTTTGTTTTTGGCGGCGCCGGGCAAAGTGTATCTTTAGGAGCATGAACAAGGACCGCAAGGCGACCCACCGCAAGAGCTACCGCAACGTACACGAGTGTATGGAGGCGCTGCTGAGCCGGGAGGATCTCAAAAAGATCCACCTGCTGGGCCTGTGGACCGCCTTCGACGATCTCGACCAGGTCAAGCAGTTCGCCTCCCGGCCGCGCCAGGAACGCCAGGAGTTTTTCGCCCGCTACGAACGCAGCCTCGACGATGCCCCCAGGGCCAGGCCGGCGGATGCCGACCATCAGCTCTTTGGCTTGCCCCAGGAGGCCGGCGAGGAAGAGGTGCGCCAGCGCTACCGGGACCTCGCCCTCACCTTTCACCCGGACCGCAACGGGGGAGACCAGGCATTGATGCAGGAGATCAACGCGGCGTATCAGCGCCTGCTGGAAGCCGTGGCCCGGAGGAGGGCATGAGCGAAGTGCGGCGGGTATGTGTGTACTGCGGCTCCAAGACGGGTGCGGGTCCGGTTTACACGGCGGCGGCGGCGAGCCTGGGGGCTGCCCTGGCCAGACGCGGGCTGGGCTTGGTGTACGGGGGAGGCAACGTGGGGCTGATGGGGTTGCTGGCCGATGCGGTGCTGGCCGGAGGCGGGCAGGTGATCGGGGTCATTCCCCAGGCGCTGGTCGACCGGGAACTGGCGCACCTGAAGTTGAGCGAGTTGCATGTGGTGGAGGATATGCACCAGCGCAAGGCGCTGATGGCGGCCAAAGCCCATGCCTTCATCGCCCTGCCGGGAGGCTACGGCACTCTGGAAGAACTCTTCGAGGCCCTGGCCTGGTCTCAGCTGGGATTCCATCCCAAACCCGTGGGGTTGCTCAACACCGCCGGGTACTTCGACCACCTGCTGGCCTTCCTCGACCACGCCGTCGGCGAAGAGTTCCTGCAGGGGCGGCACCGCCGGCTGTTACAGGTGGGCGCCGAGGCCGAGGCCCTGGTCGACACCCTGCTCTGAGTTACTCCCCGGCGGCGCGCAGCTGCCGCAGTTGGTCGCGCAGGGTCGCGGCCCGCTCGAATTCCTCCCTCGCCACCGCTTCCTGCAACTCGTGCTCGAGCACCTCTGCCTGGCTGAGGGGGCGGCTGCGCTTGAGCTCTTCGGCCAATTCGTCGAGGGCCTGGAGGGAGCGATCCCGCTCCACAAAGAACTCCTCGGCTTCCACCTCGGGCAACTGCTCGATCTGGAGGCGGGCGGTGGCGACGATCTCGAGCGCGGCGGCGTAGTCCTTTTCCTGGAAAACCTTGAGGGCGCGGGCGGTGGCGTTGATGCGCAGGATATAGGGCCACCACCGCTCGAGGTTGTTGCGGTCCTCCTCGGTCTGGGCATGGGCATGGATAAAGCGGAAGAGGCCCATATTGCGCTCGGTATCGCGGATGACGCGGCTGTAATCCTTGAGCTGGAGCAGGAAGATGTAGCGGCCATAGACCCGCGAGCTCTCGTCGAAGAGTTCCTGGCAGGCGTGGTGGTCGAGCATGAACCCGGTGTGCTGACCCCCGTGGCGCAGCCGGTGTTTTTCCAGCGCGTCGCGGTAATAGTCGAGCAGGAACTCGAAGCCGAAGGGGCGTTTGCCGTCGGGCCGGCCGTCGAGGTTGAGTTGCATGATGCCCTGGAAAGCGCCCTGGTCCACCCGCACCTGCAGCTTCTGGGCGCCGTCCTCACCCCAGATCCGGCGCACATTGGCCTGGGGGTCGTACTCCCATTCTCTGAGCAAAGGGTCGATATCCTGGGGCATCGCCGGACTCCGTGCCGGATCGGGGGTAAACGCCGGTTTTGAGGGTACGATACCTTGGCGCCTCGCCAAAGTCAATTCGCTGCTGCGGAAATGCCCCTTTAGATCCGCCGCTCGCCGCGGCAGGGGGGATCGATTTACTTTTTTCATTTTGGGAAAAATGAAATGGATGGGTTCGGGATTGACAAAAAACAGGAAAAAGCTACAATTCTGTAGGTAAATCAGCGATATGTAACAATTTTGTAGGTTAGTCTGAGGTGGTGATGACGATCCCGGTGATCTCTGAAAAAAAAGACCAGCATCCGGTTGCGGTGTTACACGAAGTCGGCCAGATCCTGGGCATGACCACCGATTTCGAGGGGGCGCTCAACGATATCCTCCGGATCATGTGCGACCGCCTGGAATTGCGCCTGGGTACTCTCAGCCTGCTGCACAACGAGGACGGCGAGGTCACCATCGACCTGGCTTACGGGCTGTCCAAATCGGAAATCGAGCGGGGTCGCTACAAGATCGGCGAGGGTATCACCGGCAAGGTGGTGGAGTCGGGTACACCGGTGATTGTGCCCCGCATCAGCAGCGAGCCGCTCTTTCTCAACCGCACCGGGGCGCGGGGTCGCACCGCCAAATCGCAGACCTCCTTTATCTGTGTGCCCATTCTGTTGCAAAAGCGGGTGGTCGGCACCCTCAGCGCCGACACCCCGTACCAGAACGACGCCCTTCTCCAGGAGAAGGTGCAGTTGCTCTCGGTGGTGGCGGCCATGATCAGCCAGGCGGTGGCCGCGCGCCGGCGGGCCCGCCAGGAAAACACCCGCCTGCTCGACGAGAACCAGCGGCTGCACAAGCAGTTGCGCGAGCGCTTCCAGCCGGCCAACATCATCGGCAATTCCCGTCCCATGCAGGAGGTGGCCGACCTCATCCTCCAGGTGGCGCCCAACCAGACCACGGTGCTGTTGCGGGGGGAGAGCGGCACCGGCAAGGAGTTGCTGGCCGACGCCATCCACTATAACAGCCTGGGGCCGAACCGGCCCTTCATCAAGGTGCATATGGCGGCCCTGCCCGAGAGCTTGATCGAGAGCGAGTTGTTCGGCTACGAGAAGGGGGCGTTTACCGGCGCCTCGACCGGCAAGGCGGGGCGTTTCGAGCGGGCCCACGGGGGCACCATCTTCCTCGACGAGATCGGGGAGTTGAGCCAGACGGTCCAGGTCAAGCTGTTGCGGGTGTTGCAGGCGCGGGAGGTGGAGCGGCTGGGGGGATCGGAACCCATCCCGGTGGAGGTGCGGGTGATCGCCGCCACCCACGTGGATCTGGAGCAGGCAGTGGCCGACGGGCAGTTCCGCGAGGACCTGTTTTACCGGCTCAACGTCTTTCCCATCTTCGTGCCGCCCCTGCGCGAACGCAAGTCAGATATCCTGCTCCTGGCCGATCACATGCTGGAGAAATACGCCCGCAAGCTGGGCAAACAGATGAAGCGGATCTCCACGCCAGCCATCGACATGATGATGAGTTACCACTGGCCGGGCAACGTGCGCGAGTTGGAGAACTGCATCGAGCGGGCGGTGATCCTCAGCAGTGACGGGGTGGTGCACGGCCATCACCTGCCGCCCTCGTTGCAGACCGCGGTGGCCACCGGCACCTCGCTGGCCGGCAGTTTCGAGACCATGATGTCGGCCTACGAGCGGGAGATCCTGGTCGAAGCCCTCAAGAACACCCACGGCAACGTGGCCCAGTCGGCGCGTATGCTGGGCACCACCCAGCGCATCTTTGCCTACCGCCTCAGCAAGTTGGGCATCAAACCCTCGCAGTACAAAACCTGAGTTCCGGTCTCCTCTTATCCTACAAAAATGTAACACGGGTTCGGTATTCCCACAAAAATGTCGGGAAATCGCCAGGTAGTGCCTGATGTGAAATTATGTTAAATATATAATAAATAATATGATAAGAACAATTCTCGGTGAATGGCACCCCTTTTGCGAAGGTCTGCTCAGCCATCAGGTTCGATGCGCACAACCCGGAAGGCTCTCACCTTTTCATTTGGAGGTATGTCATGGAACACGTCGACGGAGCGAGGAAAAAGAAATGGAGTGTGCCGGCCCTGATGGCGCTCCTGGCCCTGCCCAGCCTGGCAGGGGCCCAGGAACTCAACTCGGGGGATACGGCCTGGATGCTGACCTCCACGGCTCTGGTGCTCTTCATGACCATTCCCGGCCTGGCACTCTTCTATGGCGGCCTGGTGCGCGTCAAGAATGTGCTCTCGGTATTGATGCAGTGTTTTGCGCTGACGGCGATGGTGACCCTCATCTGGGTGCTGTGGGGGTATAGCCTGGCCTTCGATACCACCGGCATGCAGGCGGGGGTCACCAATCTCAACTCCTTCATCGGCACCTTCGGCAAGGCGCTGCTGGCCGGGGTGGGGGTCGACAGCCTGACCGGAACCATCCCGGAAACGGTCTTCCTCACCTTCCAGCTCACCTTTGCCATCATCACCCCGGCCCTGATCGTGGGCGCCTTTGCCGAACGCATGAAGTTCTCGGCGATGCTGCTCTTCATGGCCCTGTGGTCCACCCTGGTCTACAGCCCGGTCTGCCACATGGCCTGGGCCGGGGTCGGCGGCTTCTTCTGGGATCTGGGCGTGCTCGACTTTGCCGGCGGCACCGTGGTCCATATCAACGCCGGTATCGCCGCCCTGGTGGCAGCGCTGATGCTGGGCAAGCGGCAGGGGTACCCGCAGCATCCCATCCCGCCCCACAGCCTCACCCTGACGGTGGTGGGCGCCGGCATGCTCTGGGTGGGCTGGTTCGGCTTCAATGCCGGCAGCGCGGTGGCGGCTAACGGCAAAGCCGGCATGGCCATGCTGGTCACGCAGGTGGCCACGGCGCTGGCGGCCCTGACCTGGATGGCGGTGGAGTGGATGAAACACGGCAAGCCCAGCGTGCTGGGCATCGTCACCGGGGCGGTCGCCGGCCTGGTGGCTATCACCCCGGCCTCGGGCAGCGTGGGGCCCATGGGCGCCATCGCCATCGGTATCGCCGCTGGTGGGGTGTGTTTCTGGGGCGCCACCAGTCTCAAGCAGAAGTTCGGGTACGACGATTCGCTGGACGCCTTCGGGGTGCACGGCATCGGCGGCATCACCGGGGCGCTGCTGACGGGTATCTTCGCCGATGCCAGCCTGGGCGGCCAGGGGTTGGCCGAGGGGATCAGTATCGGCCAGCAGTTCGGCATCCAGTTCATCAGTGTGGCCGTGACCGCCGCCTACAGTGGCGTGGTTTCCTGGATTCTGCTCAAGGTGGTGGATGGGCTGGTTGGCCTGCGGGTCAGCGATGATGAAGAAGCGCGCGGTCTGGACATCTCCCTGCACAACGAGCAGGGCTACTTCCTGGAATCCTGAACCCCTCTTGCAAGGAGATCACCGATGAAACTGCTCAAATGCATCGTCCGGCCCAGCGCGCTGGACCGCGTCAAGGAGGAACTGGGCAAACTGGGGGTCATGGGCATGACCGTCAGCGAGGTCAAAGGGTTCGGCCGCCAGAAGGGACACAAGGAGGTGTACCGGGGCGCCGAGTACAATATCGACTTCACCCCCAAGCTGAAGATCGAGATCGTTGTCGCCGACGAGATCGCCGACCGGGTGGTGGGCGCCGTGAAGGTGGGGGCCCACAGCGGCAATATCGGCGACGGCAAGATCTTTGTGCTGCCGGTGGAGGAGGTGGTGCGTATCCGCACCGGCGAAACCGGCGATGCGGCGATCTGACGCGCAGCCGGTGACCCGGCAGTAGATCGCCAGCGCCCCGGCAGGCCCGGCCGTTTGCCGGGGCGCTGCGCGACAGCCCCCAAGCCAAAAAAAGCTGCGTCACCCGCGATTTTTTATCTATATTAACATCTTTATTCGCCAAGAATGCCCTCTGTCAGACCCGAAATCGCTAGTCGTCAAACACCATCCACATCGCCACGTCTCAGAAGGAGCTAGCAATGGCTAAGACCACCCGCGGCGCCAAATCCGGCGCCAGCCCCGCCCAATCGGTCATCCAGATGGCCAAGGCGAACGGCGCCCAGTTCGTCGATTTCAAGTTCGTCGATCTGCCCGGCATCTGGCAGCACTTCGCCATTCCCATCCACGAGTTGACCGAAGAGGTGTTCGCCGAGGGCCTGGGTTTCGACGGCTCGAGCATCCGCGGCTGGAAGGCGATCAACGAAAGCGACATGCTGGTGATCCCTGATCCAGGCACGGCTTTCATGGATCCCTTCTTCGCCCTGCCCACCCTGTCGCTTACTTGTAGTATTCAGGAGCCGATCACCCGCGAGGACTACAACCGCGATCCGCGCAGCCTGGCGGCGCGGGCCGTCGAGTACCTCAAGTCCACCGGCATCGCCGATACGGCCTACTTCGGCCCCGAGGCCGAGTTCTTCGTTTTCGACGACGTGCGTTTCGACCAGAACGCCCACGAGGGCTACTACCACCTCGACTCGGTGGAGGCCCGCTGGAACATGGGCCGGCAGGAAGGCCCCAACCTGGGCTCCAAGATCCCCTACAAGGGCGGTTACTTCCCGGTGGCGCCGGCCGACACCCAGGCCGACCTGCGCGCCGAGATGGTGGCGACGATGATGAAGTGCGGCATCGACATCGAGCGCGACCATCACGAGGTGGCCACCGCCGGCCAGGCCGAGATCGACATCCGCTTCTGTTCGATGCTCACCTGCGCCGACCAGATGATGCTCTACAAGTATATCGTGCGCAACGTGGCCCGCCGGAACGGGAAGACGGCGACCTTCATGCCCAAGCCCCTGTTCCAGGACAACGGCTCGGGTATGCACACCCACCAGAGTCTGTGGAAGGGCGGCAAGCCCCTCTTCGCCGGTTCGGGATACGCCGGCCTGAGCGAGATGGCGCTCTATTATATCGGTGGTCTGCTCAAGCACGCCCCGGCCATCCTGGCCCTGTCCAACCCGACCACCAACTCCTATCGCCGCCTGGTGCCCGGGTACGAGGCGCCGGTGAACCTGGCCTACTCGCAGCGCAACCGCAGCGCGTCCATTCGCATCCCGATGTACTCGCCCAGCCCCAAGGCCAAGCGCGTCGAGTTCCGCTGCCCGGATGCCAGCTGCAACATGTACCTGGCCTTTGCCGCCATGCTGATGGCCGGTCTGGACGGCATCCAGAACAAGATCAACCCGGGCCAGCCACTCGATAAGAACATCTACGACCTGGCTCCCGAAGAGGCGGCCAAGGTGCCCACCACCCCCGGTTCGCTCGACGCGGCACTGGTGGCGCTGGAGAAGGATCACGCGTTTCTGCTCCGGGGCAATGTCTTCAGCACCGATCTGATCAACGCCTGGATCGGCTACAAGCGCGAGACCGAAGTGGACGCCGTGCGCCTGCGGCCCCATCCCTACGAGTTCGTGCTCTACTACGACGTGTGATCCGCAGCTATTTCCAGACCGGGAGGCCCGCGAGGGTCTCCCGGTTTTTTTGTGCCCGGTGGCCGGTGGCCTATGTTGCCCGGTTTCGGGCTTGCTCTATATTCTCTACGTTTTGCGCCATCAGCCCAGGAGGTGCCCTTGTCTCAATCCCTGCTCATCGGCAGCCGCGGCAGCAAACTGGCCCTGACCCAGGCCAACATGGTCCGCGATATGCTGCAGGCCCGCCACCCCGGTCTCCAGGTGGAGATCGAGGTCATCCACACCCGCGGCGATCTGGACCAAGGGGTGCTGCGCAGTTTCGGCGGGGTGTTCACCCGCGAGATCGAGCATGCCCTGCTGGAAGGCCGCGTGCATCTGGCCGTGCACAGCCTCAAGGACCTGCCGGTGGAGGTCAATCCCGAACTGGCCCTGGTCGCCTCCCCCGAGCGGGAGGACGTGCGCGACGTGCTGATCACCCGCCAGGGCGGCGGCCTCGACAGCCTGCCGCAGGGCGCCCGCCTGGGCACCAGCAGCCTGCGCCGGCGCATCCAGTTGCAGGCCCTGCGCCCGGATCTGGAATTCGCCGATATACGCGGCAATCTCGACACCCGCATCGCCAAGGTGGAGCGCGGCGAGTACGAGGCCATCATCCTGGCCGCCGCTGGCCTGCACCGCCTGGGCTGGCAGGAGCGGATCAGTGCCTACCTCGAACCGGCCCAGGTGCTGCCGGCCGTGGGGCAGGCCGCCCTGGGGTTGCAGATGCGCGCCGATCAGGAACGCCGGCCTCTGGTGGAGGTGCTCAGCCATCCGCCCACCCTGGCGGCGGTGAACGCCGAACGCAGCCTGTTGCGCAGTCTGGGCGGCGGGTGCCAGGCCCCCATCGCCGCGTGGGGCCGCATCGAGGACGGGGCGCTGCGGGTGCAGGGATTGGTGGGCAGGGCCGACGGCAGTCAACTGGTGCGCGCTGAGGTCAAGGGGAATGCCGTCGAGGCCGAAACCCTGGGCGTGCAACTGGCCGACGAGTTGCGCCGCCAGGGCGCCGACGCCCTGCTGGGCACCCCCTGACGTGGAGCCACCCCACCCCGCCGGCCGGGTTTTCCTGGTGGGGGCCGGACCCGGTGATCCGGGCCTGCTGACCCTCAAGGGGGCGCGCTGCCTGCAGGAGGCCGAGGTGGTGCTCTACGACGAACTGGTGGACCGGCGCCTGCTGGCCCTGGCCCCCCCCTCCTGCGAGCGGCTCTACGTGGGCAAGCGGGGCGGCCACAAATCCCTGCCCCAGGAAGAACTCAATGCCCTGCTGGTCGCCCAAGGCCAACAGGGTCGCCGGGTGGTGCGGCTCAAGGGCGGCGATCCCTTCGTCTTTGGCCGGGGCGGTCAGGAGGCCCTGGCCCTGGCCGAGGCCGGGGTGCCCTTCGAGGTGGTGCCCGGCGTCTCGGCGGCTATGGGAGTGGCGGCGTACGCCGGCATCCCGCTCACCCACCGCGGGCTGGCGGCGGCGGCGGTGCTGGTCACCGGCGAGGAAGACCCGGCCAAACCCAATCCCACCCTCGACTGGCAGCAGTTGGCCCGCGTCGAGGGGACCCTCGTCATCTACATGGGCAACCGCCGGCTGGCCCAGCTCTGCGAGGCGCTGCTCAAGGGTGGGCGGGCCCCGACGACCCCGGCGGCGGTGATCGAATGGGGCACCTGGCCCCGCCAGCGCAGCGCCGTTTCCACCCTCGAACATCTGGCCGAAGAAGCCCAGCGCCAGCAGATCCTCCCTCCCTCCCTGGCCATCATCGGCGAGGTGGTCTCCCTGCGCGAACAGCTCAACTGGTTCGAGCGCCGGCCCCTCTTCGGCCGGCAGGTGCTGGTCACCCGCAGCCGCGAGCAGGCCGGGCCGCTGCAGGCCCTGCTCGAGGACCAGGGCGCCGAGGTTTCGCTGCTGCCCCTGCTGGAACTGGCCCCCCCCGATGACTGGGGCGAGTTGGACGAGTGTCTGGACCAGTTGGCCCGGTACGCCTGGGTGATCTTCACCAGCCCCAATAGCGTGGAGTTTGTCTGGCAGCGCCTGCACCAGCGGGGCAAGGATACCCGCGCCTTTGGCCCGGCCCGGGTGGCGGCGGTGGGCAAAGCCACGGCCGAGCGCCTGCGGGCCCGCGGCCTGGAGCCGGATCTTTTGCCCATCGACCAGTCGCAGGAAGGTCTGGTGGCGGTCTTTGCCGGCGTCGAGGTGGCGGGGCAAGCGATCCTGCTGCCGGCCTCGGCCATCGGCCGGGTGCTGCTGGCCGAGGAGTTGACTAGCCGCGGTGCGCAGGTGCAACAGGTGGTCGCGTACCAGAACCGGCCTCCCGCGCCGGGGCAGGTGGAATTGCCGCCGGCCCTGGTGGAGGACCGCATCGAGGTGGTGGTCTTCGCCAGCCCTTCGAGTGTGTCCCACTTTGGCGCGGTGCTGGGCGAGGAGTGCGCCCGTCAGGTGCTGGGCAAGGCGACCATCGCCTGTATCGGGCCGACCACGGCGGCAGCGGTAGCCGGGCTGGGCTTGCAGGCCAAGATCCAACCCACCGACAGCAGTGTGCCGGCCCTGGTGGAGGCCATCTGCGCCCACTACCGGGAACAGCGGCAGTGAGATATCCCCCTGGCAAATTGCCCCACGGCGAACTGGCACGGCTGCTGGCCTGCTACACCGATGTGCATCCGCGGCTGGTGGTGCCACCGGGCCTGGGCGTGGACGCGGCGGTGATCGAGATGGGCGACCGCTACCTGGTGGTCAAGACCGATCCCATCACCTTTGCCACCGACGAGATCGGCTGGTACGCGGTGCACGTCAATGCCAACGACATCGCCGCGATGGGAGGGGAGCCGCGTTTCTTCCTGGCCACGGTGCTGGTGCCCGCGGACCAGGCCACGCCCGAGCTGATCGAATCCATCTTTCGCTCCATCCACGAGGCGGCCCGGTCCCTGGGGGTGGCGGTCTGTGGCGGCCACACCGAGATCACGCCGGGGATCAGCCGGCCCATCGTGGTGGGGCAGATGCTGGGGGAGGTCTCGCCGCAGGGGCTGGTGCGGCCGGCAGGGCTGCAGGTGGGGGACGCGCTCCTGTTGACCAAGGGTATGGCCATCGAGGCCACGGCCCTTATCGCCCGCGAGAAGGGCGAGGAATTGCGGCGGCGCGGGTACGGCGAGCCCTTGCTGACCCGCTGCCGCGATTTCCTGCATACACCGGGCATCAGTGTGGTGCGCGATGCGCGTCTCGCCTGCCATGCCGGCCAGGTACACGCCCTGCACGATCCCACCGAAGGCGGGGTGGCGACGGGGTTGATGGAGTTGGCGACGGCAGCCGGGGTGGGGTTGGAGATCGCTGCCGATGCGTTGTACCTGGCCCCTGAGAGTGAGCAACTCTGCGCCGAGTTTGGCCTGGACCCAATGGGGGTGATCTCCTCAGGGGCGCTGCTGATCGGCTGTGCGGCGGGGGATGTGGACGCGATTTGCGCGACACTGGAGCGGGAAGGGATCAGGGCAGCGCAGATCGGCACGGTGCAGCCGGCCGAGTTCGGGATGCAGTTGCGGCGCGGGGGAGTACTGGAGCCGCTGCCGTCTTTTGCGGTGGACGAGATCACGAGAATCTTCTGACGAAGCAGGCGGCGGGGAGATGACCCCGAAGACCTCTCCCGGGGAGTGGCTGGGAAGGGAAGTCCGCGTGGTTGGGTGGCCGGGTAGCGGAGCGACAGCGAGTGAGGGGGAAGGACGCGCCTTGGGAGAGGTCGAAGCGGGTTGCTCCCCGTCGCCAAACAGTAGACAGGATATCATGCTCAAAGCTGTGCTCTTCGACATGGACGGCACCATCACCCGGCCGCACATCGACTGGGCCGCGCTGCGGCAGCGGATACAGGTGCCCGCCGGGGTGCCGATCATGGCCTATATCGAAAGCCTGCCTTCGCCGCAGCAGGAGGAGGCCAACGCGGTGCTGGAAGCGGTGGAGATGGAGGCGGCCACTGAAGCAGTGCTCAATCCCGGCGCCGCCGAGGCCCTGGTCCAGTTGCGCCAGGAGGGTTTGCGGCTGGCGCTGATCACCAACAACCATCGCCGCGCCATGCAGGTGGTGGTGCAGACCTTTGGCCTGGACTTCGACCTGCTGCTCAGCCGCGAGGACGCCCCGCTCAAGCCGGCCCCCGACCTGCTCTTACTTGCGCTCGAGCGTTTTGGCTGCACCCCCGTTGAGGCCTGTTTCGTCGGCGACGGGCGCTACGACCGCATGGCCAGCGAGGCAGCGGGGGTGCCCTATATCCACCTGGCCCACGAGGGCGGGGAAGAGGTCGAGGGGTTGTCGGTGCCTTCCCTGGCGGCGCTGCGGGCCTGTCTGCGCGATACCGGTTGGTGGGGCCGCGGGGATTGACCCCGGTCCCGGCCCGCTTTACCTTCGTCGAAAATCCCTGGGGGAAAGCCATGCCGTACCGCACGCTCTTCGATTTTCGCCTGCCCACCTGTCTGATCCACGGCCCCGGTTCCATCAAACGCCTCGGCGAGTTCCTGCCCGTCGGTCAGAAGACCCTGATCGTCACCGACCCGGGCCTGCGGGCGGTGGGGGTGGTGGACAAGGTGATCGGCGCCCTCGATGCAGCCGGCATCCCCCACGCCTGTTTCGACGAGGTGCTGGGCAATCCGCCGGCCCCTTGTGTGCAGGCGGCGTACCGCCGCTACACCCGCGAGAAGTGCGCCAGCATCATCGGCCTGGGCGGGGGCAGCCCCATGGACGTGGCCAAGATGGTGGGGGTGCTGGCCAGCCACGGCGGCCATGTGGAGGACTACCTGGGCGCCGGCAAGGTGATCAGCGATTTGCCGCCCCTGGTCTGTATACCCACCACCTACGGCACCGGCAGCGAGGTGACCCAGTTCGCGGTGCTCAACAACCCCAAGACCAAGAACAAAGACCCCATCATCAGCTGGAAGATCGCGCCGCGGGCCGGCATCCTCGACGCCGAATTGTGTGTGGCCCTGCCCGCCGCGGTGGGCGCACCTACCGGCCTGGACGCCCTCACCCACGCCATCGAGTCCTATACCAATCTGCTGGCCAACCCGATCAGCGAGGCCTTTGCCCTGCAGGCTATCGCCCTGGTGAGCGCCAACCTGCGCCTGGCCTGCGCCAACGATTACGAGCTGGAGGCCACCCAGCAGATGCTCGTCGCCAGCGCCCTGGCCGGAGCGGCCTTTGCCCAGACCCGCCTGGGCAACGTGCACGCCATGTCCCACGCGGCGGGTGGGCACTTCGAGATCCACCACGGCCTGGCCAATGCCATCATTCTGCCCTATGTGATGGAGTTCAACCTGCAGGCGCGGCCCGAGAAGTTCGCCACCATCGCCGGCCTGCTGGGGGTGAACACCGCCGGCATGGGTACCCGCCAGGCGGCCGAAGCGGCGGTGGCGGCGGTGCGCCAGTTCAACCGCGACCTGGGCATTCCCGCCAAACTCGGCGAGGCGGGGGTCAAGGCCAAGGCCATTGCCTCGATGGCCAAAACGGCGATGACCAGCGGCAACGTGGCGGTCAATCCGCGGCGGACCACCCTGCGGGATATGGAGCGGCTCTTCGCCGCTGCAGTCTGAACGGCAGCCGATTTTGATTCTCGACCGCATGCACCTGCGGGGCAAGGTGGCCCTGGTCACGGGTGCGGGCCGGGGCATCGGTCGGGGCGTGGCCCGGGCCTACGCCGAGGCCGGCGCCGATCTGGTGCTGGCCAGCCGCACCCTGGCCGAGGTGGAGGAGGCGGCGCAGGAAGCGCGGGCGCTGGGGGTGCGCGCCCTGGCCCTGCAGGCCGACCTGGGCGACCCGGAGGATATCGCGGCGCTGGTGCGCCGCAGCGCCGAGGAGATGGGCCGGCTCGATATCCTGGTCAACAACGCCGGGATCAACCTGCGGGCCCCGGCCATCGACTATAAGCTCGAAGACTTCGACCGCATCCTCGACGTGAACCTGCGCGGGGTGTACCTGGCGGCCCAGGCGGCGGCCCGGCAGATGGTGGCCCAGGGCGGGGGCGGCCGCATCCTCAACACCACCTCGCTGTCCAGCCACATCGGCATCCAGGGGCTGGCGGCGTACGCGGCCAGCAAGGGCGGGGTGGCGCAATTGACGCGGGTGATGGCCGTGGAATGGGCCCCGCACCAGATCACCGTCAACGCGGTCAGCCCCGGGTACATCGCCACGCCGCTCACCGAGCCTCTGCAACAGGACGAGGAGCGCAACGCCTGGGTGCTCAGCCGTATCCCGATGAAGCGCTGGGGCACGCCCGAGGATCTGGCGGGCATGTACGTGTTCCTGGCTTCGGACGCAGCCAACTACATCACCGGCCAACTCTTCCCCGTCGACGGGGGTTGGCTGGCCGGATAAAAAGGAGGTACACCATGTCCTTTCCCCGCATGATGCGGGTGCGGCAGCACTTCGAGGCGCCCACCCTCACCGACATTCCCGCCACCATCCGCCAGGAAATGGCCAGCCTCGATCTGTCGCGCCTCAAGGCCGGCCAGAGTGTGGCCATCAGCGTGGGCAGCCGCGGGGTGGCCAATATCGCCCTGATCATCAAGACCCTCGTCGAGGAGTTGAAAGCGCGCGGCGGCAAGCCCTTCCTGGTGCCAGCCATGGGCAGCCACGGGGGCGGCATCGCCGAGAACCAGCGCGGCATCATCGAGGGCTACGGGGTCACCGAGGAGTATACTGGCGCGCCGATCCGCGCCAGCATGGACACCGTGCAGGTGGGCACCACCGAGGACGGCGTACCCGTATTTTTCGACAAATACGCCTACGAGGCCGACCACGTGGTGGTGGTGGGTCGGGTCAAACCGCATACCGACTTTGTCGGCGAGATCGAGAGCGGCCTGCACAAGATGATGCTCATCGGCCTGGGCAAACACCGGGGGGCCACCCTGTACCACCAGGCCATCGTGCACTACAGCTTCGACCGCATCATCCGCTCGGTGGGCCAGACGGTGATCGACAAGTGCAAGGTGCTGATGGGCCTGGGCATCGTCGAGAACCCCTACGACCAGACCGCCCTGCTCAAGGGCGTGGCCCCCGAGGAATTCGTCGAGCGCGAGAAGGAGTTGCTGATCCTGGCCCGCAAGTGGATGCCGCGCCTGCTGCTGGAGCAGATCGACCTGTTGATCGTCGATGCCATCGGCAAGAATATCAGCGGGGCGGGCATGGACACCAATGTGATCGGCCGCAAATTCAACGACCACGCCGCGCTGGAGAAGGAGTTCCCCAAGATCACCCGCATCTTCGTGCGCGACCTGACCGAGGAGACCCACGGCAACGCCTCGGGCCTGGGCCTGGCCGAGTACACCCATCAGCGGGTGGTGGACAAGATGGACCGCGAGTTCACCTACATCAACTGTATGACCGGCAACCATCCCTCGTCGGCGGCCATCCCCATCTACTACGACACCGACCACAAGGTGATGGCGGCGGCTCTCAAAACAGTGGGGCTGGTCGAGGGGCCGCAGGCCAAGGTGGTGCGCATCCACAATACCCTGCACGTGGGCGAGATCCTGGCTTCGGAGGCGTATCTGCCCCTGATCGAGAAACGCAGCGACCTGGAGGTGCTCCAGGGGCCGGCGGAGATGGCCTTCGACGCCAAGGGAGACCTGCTGCCCTTCTGAGTGGGGTGATGAGCGAAGTGATGCCAGTGGGGGAGCGGGCGCGGCGGCGGGTGATGCGCCGGCTCATCCCCTTCCTTTTCCTGCTGTACATCGTCGCCTTCCTCGACCGCGTGAATGTGGGGTACGCGGCCCTGGAGATGGCCCAGGATCTGGGGTTCAGCGCCGCGGTGTACGGTTTTGGCGCGGGGATCTTCTTCCTCGGCTATTTCCTGCTCGAAATCCCCGGCACCCTGCTGGTGGAGACCTGGAGCGCGCGCGGCTGGATCGCCCGCATCATGATCACCTGGGGCATCCTGGCGATGGGCATGGGGTTCATCCACACCGAAGGGCAGTTCTACTGGGTGCGCTTCCTGCTGGGGGCGGCGGAGGCGGGTTTCTTCCCCGGCATCATCGTGTACATGCGGCACTGGTTCCTCTATGAAGACCGGGCCAAATCCATGGCCCTCTTCATGGCGGCCATCCCGCTGGTCAATGTGTTGGGCGCGCCGGTTTCGGGCCTGCTGCTGGGCGTGAACTGGCTGGGCCTGGAAGGCTGGCGCTGGCTCTTCATCCTCGAAGGGCTGCCGGCCATCGTGCTGGGCTTGGTGACCATCTTCTTCCTGACCGACCGGCCGCACCAGGCTCAATGGCTGCCCGAGGAGGAGCGCCAGTGGCTGGTGGCCCGGTTGGAGGAGGAGCGGCGGCACCTGCACGGCATCCACTCCAGGGATATCTGGAAGGCGCTGCGCCACCGCGAGGTCCTGGTGGCGGCAGCGGCGTACTTTTTCGTGGTCACCGGCAACTACGGCCTCAACTTCTGGCTGCCGACCTTCGTCAAGAAACTCTCCGGCCTGCCCAACCTCGCCGTCACCCTGCTGGTGGCCCTGCCCTACGCGGTGGGCCTGCTGGTGATGTTGGCGGTCAGCTGGTCCTCGGACCGGACGCGGGAGCGGCGCTGGCACACCGCGGGCGCGATGGCTCTGGCGGCTCTGGGCTTGCTCGGCAGCGCCCTGGCCCAGGATCAACTCGGGCTGGCCCTGGCGATGTTCTGCGTGGCGGCGGCGGGGCTCTCGGCGTACCTGCCCTGCTTCTGGGCGCTGACCACCCCCTTCCTCGCCGGCCCGGCAGCGGCGGCGGCCATCGGGCTGATCAACTCGGTGGGCAACCTGGGCGGCTTTGCCGGCCCCTACGCCGTGGGCTACGTGACCACCGCCACGGGATCTTCCTACGGCGGCATTTTGTACCTGTCCGGCTCGGTGCTGGTGGCCGTCTGCCTGATCCTCACCCTGCGCCACACCAAACCCCAACCCGAAAAATCTGGAGACCAACATGGCTGATACCACGTACGAATACCTGGGCATGGGCAAGGCTGAGATCGATACCCCGGTGCTGCTGGTGGAACTGGAGGTCCTGGAGGCCAATATCGCCCGCATGGCCCGGCATTTCCGCGAAAGCGGCAAGTATCTGAGACCCCACACCAAGTCGCACAAGACCCCGGCCATTGCCCTCAAGCAGCTGGAGGCCGGCGCCATCGGCATCACCTGCGCCAAGTTGGGCGAGGCCGAGGCCATGGCCGATGCCGGCATCCAGGACATCCTGATGGCCAACGAGGTGATCGGGGCCAAGAAGATCACCCGGCTGATGGCGCTGGCCCGCCGCTGCGACATCATGGTGGCGGTGGACAACCCCCAGAACCTGGCCCAGTTGGAGGAAGCAGCCGGCAAGGCCGGGGTGAAGCCGCGCATCCTGCTGGAGATCAATATCGGCCACAACCGCTGTGGGGTGGCGGCCGGTTCGGCGGCGGCGGTGGAACTGGCCAAGGCGGCGGCGGCTTGCCGGCACCTGCGCTACTGCGGCATGATGGGGTACGAGGGGCACGTGGTGGACCTGGAGGACAAGACCGCCCGCGATGGTGGGGCGCGCGAATGCCTGCAGCGGCTGGTGGATACCCGCGCCGCGGTGGAAGGGGCGGGCCTCCCGGTGGAGATCTGCAGCGCCTCGGGCACGGGCGACTATTACCTGGCCACCACCTATGCGGGCATCACCGAGGTGCAGGCCGGCTCGTACGCGCTGATGGACGTGGCATACGGCAAGCTGGGCCTGGGCTTCGACCACGCCCTGACGGTATTAACCACGGTGATCAGCCGGCCCAGCCCGGAACGGGTGATCACCGACGCGGGGCTCAAGTCGCTGACCCCGGAGCACGGGCTGCCGGTGGTGAAGGGCCACCCGGAGCTGGAATGCCACGCCCTCTCCGAGGAACACGGCCGGTTGCGCACCCTGCAGGGGAGCAGCGAGCTGCAGGTGGGCGAGCTGTTGGAGTTCATCCCCGGCCACGGCTGCACTACCATCAACCTGCACGACCAGCTCTACGCCATGCGCGCCGGCAAGCTCGAGGCGATCTGGCCAGTGGCCGGGCGGGGCAAGGTGCGCTGACCAGGTCTCAAACGACAAGGAGCAAGAGATGGCGACCATCCAGGCAGCAGTGATGACCGAACCGGGGAAGATCGAGTTGCGCGAGTTCCCCAAGCCGCAGATCGGGCCCGACGAGGTGTTGATCAAGGTGGAGCGCACCGGGATCTGCGGCAGCGACAAACACATGTACGCCGGCCACATGGCGCTCAAGTTCCCGGTGATCCCCGGCCACGAGCTGGTGGGTACCGTCGCCGAGATGGGCTCCAAGGCCGCGGAGAAGCTGGCCATCGTCGGCGGGCCGGTCAAGGAGGGGGACCGGGTGACCACCACCCCCAGTTCGCTGGCCTGCGGTCGCTGCTATTACTGCCTGCACATGCCGCACCGGCCCACCCTGTGCACCAACCGTTTCGTCTACGGTTTCGTCTCCTCCAGCCTTGCGCCCACCCCGCGCGGCGGTTTCTCCGAGTACCTGCACCTGACGGCCAACTCCTGGCTCTTCAAGATCCCCGACGATCTGCCCAGCGAACACGCGGTGCTCACCGAACCGGTGGCGGTGGCCACCCGCGCCGTCGAGCGCGCCCTGGGCCCAGGCATCCCCCATATCGGCGAGGGGCTGGGTATGGACAAGGCGGTGATGGTGCTGGGGGCCGGCCCCATCGGGCAACTGGTGATCGCCACCCTGGCCCACCTGGGGGTGGATCAGGTCATCGCCGCCGATATCAGCCCCAAACGTCTGGAACTGGCCAAGGCCATGGGCGCCACCCGCACCGTGCAGGTGGACAAACGACCCATCGCCGAGCGGGTGGATGAGGTGAAGGCCTTCACCAGCGGCGTGGGCCCGGATATCGTCATCGAGACCGCCGGGGTGCCCATCGTCTTCAAGGAGTCGCTGGACTTCGTGCGGCGGGGCGGCATTGTCGTCGAGGTGGGGCACTTCACCGATCCGGGCGGGGTGGAGATCCGGCCCAATATTATCTGCTTCAAGGATCTGGATATCCGCGGCATGTGGGCGTACCCGGGCATGCAGTTCAAGACCGCCCTCTCCTTCCTCAAGAACACCCGCGCGCCGCTCGACCGCTTTATCACCCACCGCCTGCCCCTGGCCCAGATCGCCGAGGGCATGGACATCACCGGCAGTGAGACGGCGATGAAGGTGGTCATCGAACCCTGAGTTTCTGCGCCACGTAGTCCACCAGCGACTGCACGGTGGCGAAGAGTTCGACGCGCAGCTCGTCGTCGGCCACCTCGATGCCGAACTCGGTTTCGAGGGCGAAGACCACTTCCAAGGTGGCCACCGAGTCGGCACCCAGGCCGCTGCCGTACAACACCTCGTCCTCGCCCAGTTCCTCGGGCTCGATGGCCAGGCCCAGGGAGCGGACAACCATCTGTTTCACTCGCCGGGCGATGGGCCGCTCGTCCAGTGCCGCAGGCGGGTTCATACGGCCTCCGCGGCGAAATGGGCCAGCACGGTCTCGACCATCCGTTCCTGCCCTTCGGGGGAGAGGATGGAGACGGCTGGCAGGCCGAAGCGGTCTTCGAGGCGGCGCCGGTGGGCCTCGATCTGGGCGGGGTCCATCTGGCGTTGGCCGATCCAGCCCCGGCCCCAGGCCTGGCGCCACTGTTTCTCCTGGTCGCTCATGGCCAGGAGGATGGCCGGGGCCCGGCCCACCACCCGCAGGCCCTCCAGGGTGTCGGCGATGTACTGCTCCGGGTCGATGCTGTTGACCACCAACACGCAGGCGTCGGGGCGGGTGCCGCACAGAAAAGCCAGGGAACTCAGGGAGTGGGTGCTGGACTCCTCGGGATCGTAGGGGATGGTGCCCGATTGGGAGCCCACCAGGATGAGGTCGGGTTCTTTCTCCTGGCACAGTTGGCGCAGTTTGGCGTCGAGATACGGGGCGTAGTCCTGCAGGCGCAGCACCAGCGGGGAATCGTACCCGGAGGGGAAGACCAGATCCATGCCAAACAACTCGGCGTGGGGCTCGGTGCCCAGCTGGCCCACCTGGTAGCCCCGGGCCAGCAGACGCTGTCGCAGGATCAGTTGCACGGTGAACTTGCCCTGCGAGGAACTGGTGCCAAAGACCCCCAGCACTGGCACCCCGACCGGGGGCGTCTGGGCCGCCGGCGTCAGGGCCCGGGCCACCTCGGTGGCGGGCACATCGGGGTAGTAGAGGTGCAGGCCCTGATCCCGGGCCCGCTGGTGCAGATCTGCGTAGTTCTCCTCGCTTACCGGCCCAAAGCTGAACACGTTCATCCTCCTTTCCAGCGCCAGTTCGATGCTCTCCCGCAACAGATCCCGCCGCTGCATCTGGCCCAGCAGATCCACGTGCCCCAGGATGAGGGTATCGGCGTCCCGGCATACGGCTTCCAGGCGCGGGGCGATGCGCAGACCGCAGACAGGCAGGCCCAGGATTTCGCCCGCGTCCCGGCCCACCAGGCCCCGGCCGGCCGGGTCGGCGATGCCGGCAATCTGGAAGGGCAGCAGGTCGGCGAAACGCACCAGGGCGTGCATCTCCTTGCCGAAAGGGTAGAGGGAGGCGCGGCGCAGCCAGGAAAAAGGGGGGGCTCGGTGTGGCCGGGGTTCTGGGTGGGATGGGCGGGGATCTTCGGGCAGGGCATTGGCCTGGAGGGCAGAGCGCACCGTGGCCAGGGAGGCGCCGGGGAGGGCCTGGCGGATCAGGGCGAGTATGCCGCTCAGGCGGGCGGCGGCGAAACTGTTGCCGCCGGCCAGCACCTGGCCGCCACCGGGCCAGCAGAGCCGCTGGAATTCGCCGGGAGCCACACCTTCGCAGGCGGTGCCGGCGCGATAGTGATACCCTGCACCGAGGGCCCCGCTCTGCACCCCGATCACCTCGGGAAAGGCGGCCGGGTAGCTGGTGAGGCCCTCCTGATGGGCGGCCGCCACTAAGAGGAGGCCAGCCTCAGCAGCTTCGCGGCAGGCGACCTGCAACTCGGCGGTGCCCTCGGACTGGGTAGTGCCCAGGCTGAGATTGAGCAGATCCAGCTGCTGGACGGTGGCCCAGCGGATGGCGGCGGCCAGCAGGCGCACCTCGGCGCGCAGCGAGCTGTCGAGGATACGCAGGCTATAGAGGGCAACACCAGGGGCGCGGCGGCGGATGAGACCGGCGCAGGCAGTGCCGTGGCCAGCCAGGTCGCCACTGGCCGCGCGGCAGATCACCTGCCCCTCGGGGTCGAGGACGAACTCGACACTGCCGGCCAGGGGGCCCACTCCGGGGTGGGCAGGGTCGATGCCGCTGTCGACGACCCCGACGCGGACGCCCTGGCCGGTGAGGGTGGCAAAGTTGAGGCGATAGTCAGGTTCCATGGCGTTATCGTAGGGTTGTGGGTTCGACATCTGCCTGCATGGCTGGCAAGCGCAAAGCCGGCGTGGGGCCGGCTTTGCGGGCAGAGAGTCCGGGGCACTCGGTTCGACTGAAGGTTACTTTGACTCAGAGGCTAGGGCCGGTGGCAGGTACCGCATACTGTCAGTACTCCTGTGGCGATGGCAATACCCCCATCCTTAACTGCGTTAAGGCCTGCGCCTCCAGGTCCTGCTGCCATTCCAGTTGCCGCTCCCCTGGCAGCCGCGATAGCTGTCGCCATGGAGATGCCGTAGAGTGCATTGCTGTGGACTTGATCGCTGGGGATATTGAGCAATGGCTGGTATGGGGGAGAGGGGTTGACGTAGCCCGTACCATCTGCCGGGGCACTGACTGGCTGCGGTGGCCCGGGTGGGAATGGGGAGCGCTCGTCGTCGTAGGCGCGGATATGCATCTTGGTAGGGGAGAGATAGGCACGCATCCTTCTCTTGGCCAACTTTTGCATGGAATAGCTCCTTTGGGTATGAGTGCGTTGTGACCCTCTGCGTCACAGGGAGAAAAGGCTGAGGTAGCGAATAGCGGTGGTTGCCATATTGGATGACACATGGAAGGTGATACCGGGGGTAAGGGAACTTGTGCGCTCCAATAGCGAGGAGCTAACCATGCCCATCAGTAAGACCGATACTAGCATGAAGGGAGCATGGTAATATTGGGTATGAGTCAGGGCGAAGATGAGAGATGAGAAGAGAGCCGAGTCGAGGGCCGTGAATCGCAGGCGAAAGGCACGATAAAGTAGTCCTCTGAACAATAGCTCCTCGGCAATAGGAACCGCGAGGCATAGCGTTAGAATCTCGGAGGCCCAAGATAGCCTCCAATCCCATGCAGGGGCGGCAGGGGGGGAATCCAAACCAAATAAGTTGACAGCAAGATTTGCCGTCGACGCAAAGGCAATACCGGCGAGGACAATTAGACCCAGTTGTTTTCTTTCAAAAGAGTAGGAGCCCCAAGCATGGGCACGCGAATGCCCTCTGTGTCTGAGGAGGAGCCCGATCAGT
>JADZBP010000169.1 GCA_020852055.1 Candidatus Latescibacterota bacterium | reverse complement strand
CTGCGGCACAAGCTCAAGGGCGAGAAAAGCGAGATCAAGATCCTCGCCTGCGAACCGGCCAGTTGCCCCACCCTCACCCGGGGCGAGTACCGCTACGACTTTGGCGACGCGGTGGGCATGACCCCGCTGCTGCCCATGCACACCCTGGGGCACGGCTTCGTGCCGGCCAAGATCCACGCCGGCGGCCTGCGTTACCACGGCGCGGCGCCCCTGGTCAGCCACGTGCTGCAGTCCGGCGACATGGAGGCCGCAGCCTACCATCAGCTCGAATGTTTCGAGGCCGGGGTGCAGTTTGCCCGCACCGAGGGCATCGTGCCGGCGCCCGAATCCACCCATGTGATCAAGGGGGTGGTGGACGAGGCGCTGCGCTGCAAGGAAACCGGCGAGGAGAAGGTCATCGCCTTTGTCCTGAGCGGGCACGGCCATTTCGACATGGGCTCGTACCAGGCCTACTTCGCCGGTCAGCTGCAGCCGCACGAGTTCACCGCCGACATGCTCAAAGAGAACATGAACCAGCTGGCCGGCATGCCCACCCTGTGATGCCGACCCGCTATTGAGGAGGAGATCTGCAATGGCAACCCTGAAACTCAAGTCTGCGGCGGAGACCCGCTACGACTCCATCGCGCTGGGCGAGGTGATGCTGCGCCTCGATCCGGGGCCGATGCCCTTTGCCCGGGCCCGCACCGTGCGGATCTGGCACGGGGGCGGCGAGACCAATGTCGCCGAGGGTCTGAGCTACTGCTTCGGTCTGCGCACCGCGGTGGTCACGGCGCTGGTGGACGACGGCATCGGCCGCAACATCGAGAATCAGTTGCGCGAGGCCGGCATCGACACCTCGCACATCATCTGGTTCGATCCCAGCGGCAAGGGCGCCCATGCCACCGACGGCAAGGGCACTCTGCACAACGGGGTCAATGTGACCTGGGCCGGCAAGGGGGTGTTGCCCTCGGTGACCGAATATTACCGCGCTCACACCCCGGTCCGCGAGATCGGCCCGGGTGACGTGGACTGGGACCAGCTCTTCGGCAAGCAGGGCACCCGCTGGTTCAGCACCGGCGGCATCTACACCCTGCTCTCGCCCAAAACCGCGGACCTGGCCCTCGAGGCGATGGAGAAGGCCGGCGAATACGGGGCCGGTCGCTCCTTCGATCTGAACTACCGCTCCAAGGTGGAGCCCAGCAAGGACCGGGCCCGCCAGATCAATCGCGGCATCGTGCCCCATGTCGACTTTTTGGTAGGCAACCAGGACGACTTCGACGACGCACTCGGGTACACCACCGAGAAGGTGCCCAAAGATGCCTCCTTCGATCAGTGGCTCGAGGTGTATTCCAAGATGCTGCACCAGGTGGCCAAGGATTACCCGAATCTCAAATACATCGGCACCCAGTTGCGCGGGGCCCTCAGCGCCGACCGCATCAACTGGGGCGGGGTGCTCTTCGAGGTAGAGACCGACCAGATCCACCAGGCGGCCGTGCGCGAGAATATCGAGATCGTCGACCGCACCGGCGGCGGCGACTCCTTTGCCGCGGGGGTGATTGCCGCCCTGCTCAAGGGTAAAAGTCCCGCCGACGCCGTGCAGTGGGGTGCGGCCCACGGCATCCTGGTGCAGGAGACCCCGGGCGATACCAGCATGGTCAAGCAGGGAGACGTGGAGAAGGAGGTGGCCCGCGCCATCAAGGGCGGTGGGGTGGTGGCCCTGCGCTGAAACGAGTTGGGGGGGGATAGGAACCGGTTCCGGGGAAACCCGGGGCCGGTTTTTTTATGGCCCGAAGACGTTGAGGTACCCGTCGAGGGTGTAGACCACCACCTCGCTGGCCCCGTCGCCGTCCACGTCCGCGATCAAGGGCGGACCGCTGCCGGACGGCAATTCAGTCCGCCATAACACCCGTGGTTCGCCCTGCCGGTCGCCCACCGCCCACAACTGGCCGTGGCTGGTGCCGAAGAGAAATTCCGCGTCGCCGTCGCCGTCCAGGTCGCCGCTGATGATGTCGGTGCAGGTGGTGCCCACCGGCAATTCCCAGCGCACCTGACCGGTCGCCGCCTCGACACAGGCGAAGTTGCCGTTCTGGCGGCCGATGCCGATCAGCCAGAGCCCCTGCGCCGTGCGCAGAAAACCCTCGCTGCCGGCCCGGTTTTCGCCCGGAGGGGGCAGGCGGTACCAGCGCGGGTGGGCTTCCAGGTCCATGACCGCCAGGAAGTAATGAGCCCCGGCCAGGCAGACCAGGGGCGGGCCTGGTGGCTGTTCGAGCAGGGCGGGGAAGGAGTAGAGGCCCTGGCTGGGTTGGGAAAAGACCTTCGGCGGAAAGGAAGGCCCGTGCAGGACCTGGCCGCTGGGGCCGGCGAGCACACAGTAGTAGTCCGGGTTGGTGAAGACCAGGTCTTCGGCGCCGTCCCCGTCGGCGTCCCAACTGGCCGCCGCGTTGACGCTGGGGCCCCAGAAGCGCTCAATGCCCTCAATCTCCCCTTTTTCCCACACTACCGCCCCTGTGCGGCCGTCTACGACCAGCGAGCGGACCAGCGGCATGCCCGCCCACACGTAGAGGTCGGCGCCGGGTTGGCCGGTGAAGTGACCCGCCTGCAGGTAGAGCGGGTGGCCGTAGGGCAGGCCCGCTCGCGCCAGGGCCGGCAACTGCGTCGCCCAGCACACCTGGTCGCCGCGGGCCGGGGTGCGGGCCTCCAGGTGTGGTGGCTGGGTGGCCGAAACCTGCCCGGTGACGATCTCCAACACGCCGTCCCCGTCCAGATCGGCGATGGCCGGCAACCCCGAAGAGGGGTAGGTGCCCTGCTGTGCCCAGGTGCCGTCCGGGCGCAGGCCATAGACCGTGGCCCGCTGGTCGCGGTACACGAGGATCTCGTTGCGGCCGTCGTGGTCGAGATCGGCCACCAGCAGGCTTGGGGGCGGCGGGCCGGCGATGGCCGGCAGGTGCGACAGGTCTGGGCCAGGGAGGGGCGGTGGTTGGGGGCGGCAACGCACCTGGCTCTCCTCCCACAACAGGGCCTGGCGCTGCTCCCCAAAACGCACTTCGAAACCCGGACCTGGCAGGGCCACGGCCCCCTCCTGCTTCCAGAGGCATTGCCAGGTTCCGTCGACGAATTTGAGTACCACCGCTGCCTCCACCGCGGTGCGGGTGGGATCGGTGGAAAGATTGGCGAGCACCTCGGCGCGGCCGTCCCCGTCCAGATCACCAGTGGCCACGGCCACGGCGCCCGGCAGGCGGAAGCGGAGTTCGCCAGTGCGGGCGTCGTACCCGCGCAGCAGCCAGGCTCCTTCGTCCTCCGAATTGTACATCGAGAGCACCACTTCCAGGCGGCCGTCCCCATCCAGATCCGCCTGCGGCGGCTCGGGGTAGGCGGTGGCCACCTTGCCGGTGGTCACACTCTCGGGCCAGCCATGGGCCCAGGCCCGTTCCAGGCGGCCACTGCGATTGAGCAGCACCTCGTGGTGCTGGGCAAAGGTGGCGATACAGAGGAAATCCTCGCGGCCGTCCCCGTCCAGATCCACGAAGCGGGTCAGGCCATAACTGCGCACGTTGCCGGGAGCGACGTCCCAGCCGAGGAACTGGTCCACCGCACCGGTGCGCGGATCGAGCACCCACATGCGGCTGTGGCTCTGGACGCAGATCTCTTTCACCCCGTCGCCATCGACGTCGCTCTGCAGCAGGGAGGGGAAACAGGTGTACTGGTCGAAGTCGTACCGCCAGCACGGTACCGGCGTCTGGCCGGGGCCGGGGCTGGCGTACAGGGCGATGTACCCGTTGCCCTCGTCGGGCGGGTAGCCGTGCATCACCACCACGACCTGGGAGCTGGTGCCGGGCAGGAAATGGTCCACGTACAGGTACCAGGCGTAGGAGATGGGCTCCACCTCGCACTGCCAGACCAGCGCCCCGGTTTCGAGGTCCACCACCGCGGCGGCCCCGTAGGGCGCGGTGGGTCTGCCAGCCTGCAGCACCGCCTCTTTGCGGCCGTCCCCGTCGAGGTCGGCGATGGCGGTGAGTTGGGTGAAATTCAGGCCGGGGGGATGGGTGCGCCAGCGCAAACCACCATCCCGGTCGTAACAGTACAGGGCGCCGCCGTGCAGGCAGAGGGCGAGTTCCGGTTCATCTTCCCGGACCCTGGCCAGGATATAGGCCGGCTGGCTGCGGCCCAGGTCCAGGCGGGCGCGGAGGGCGGGGGCCTGAACCATCCTGCCGGGCAGAGCCTGGCTGGCGGTCAGGGCGGCATTTTGGCGGGGCCGGGGCCAGTCGCCGGGCAGGGGCATGGCAGGGCTCGAAAGGCAAAAATGGAGGAGGCAGATCAGGAATGGCAACACCGTCTGAGGGTACTGATTCCCCGCTTCGATGACAAGGCGCCAGTTCTGGCCTTGACGGCAGCAAAGGCCTTCCATAACCTAAGGGGCCGTTGTTAACCGAAGGAGGGTAGACGATGTGGGTCCGGAGCCTCGTTTTGATCGCCACGCTCAGCGCTAGCCTGGCCGGGGCCCGTCCCTTAGGGCAAGGCCCCGTCGCCGATCCGCTGCCTCCGCTGGGGCCGAGGGTCTACTCGTGTTTCCAGTTCCCCGACGACCGCCTGCCTACCATCGACGGCGATCTGACCGACTGGGAGATCGTCGGCGACGCCTATGCCCAGGACACCTACGGGCTCATCGAATACAACCGCCATCTGACCCGCAATTACAATCTGCACGATTTGGACGTGCGGGTGCGCACCGGGTACAACGTACACACCAACCGCCTGTACGTCGCCGTAGAATACTGGGACGATTTCCACAACTTTGACCGCGTGGTGCGGGCGCCCAACCGGACCAACCCGGGCAACGACGACATCTTCGAACTCGTGGTCGACGGCGACAACTCCGGGGGGGACTTCATCGATGGCCTCGACCCCCGCCGCATGAGCACCCATACTCAGAACTATCATATCTACACCCACGAGCGGGATGGGGAACACGTCTGGGTCTGGGGGCCGCAGAACTGGCTGGGGGAGGCGCCCTACGCTCAGTGGGCCAGTTCCTACCCCGACGCACACGGGTCGGCCGGGCTGTCGATCCTCGAGTTCTACGTCACCCCTTTCAACTATGCCCATGCCGAGGGGCCCGGCCTTTCCGCCCGGGCCCAACTGGCCGTGGGGGATACCATCGGTCTCGACTACGCCATCCTCGACCGGGATGACGACGAGCCGCAGGTGGTCAAGTTCTGGGCGCTGGCCGATACCGTCGATATGTACCGCAACGCCGATTTCCTCCCCGACTTTGTGCTGGCGCCGCTGGAGGCCAGGTTGGCGGCGCTGCCCCTGGTCGATTTCCGCTCCCGGGCTCCTGGCGCCACCGACCCGCGCGCCGTCCAGTTCGCCAACCTGAGCACCGGCGAAGGCACTGCCTTTCGCTGGGACTTTGGCGATGGTGAGGTCTCGACCGAGAAAGAGCCCTTGCATCGCTACCGCCAGCCGGGCCGTTATACGGTTACCCTGGAAGCCCGAAACGCTCAGGGAATCTGCCGCAAACGCAAAGCCGACTATGTGGTCCTGGCGAAATAGGGTGATGACCGGATCTTGATGGACAGCGAGAGCGGATTCGTCTCCCCCTTCGGCCTGCGGGTCTTTGTCTTGGGGGCCGTGTTGTGCCTGGTGATCGGGGTGGCCGATCCCTATGCCGTGGCCTACCTCCAGGGGTCGATGATGGCCCTGGATTTCAGCACCGAAGCGGCGCTCTTCCTGCTTTTCTTGGTCAGCGGGCTGAACATCGTGTTGCGGAGGGTGCATCCGCGTCTGGCCTTCCGCCAGCAGGAACTAGCGGTGATCTTCGCGATGATGACCACCGCCTGCGCCCTTTCCACCATGGGGTTGATGCTCTATATCCTCCCCGGGATCACGGCGCTGGGATACTATACCACCCCGGAGAACGGCTGGCACGAGCTGATCCATCCCTTCGTCAAGCCGTGGATGGTGGTCGAAGACCCCCTGGCGATCAAGTATTTTTATGAGGGATTGCCCCGCGATCTGGGCATCCCCTGGGCTGCCTGGCTACAGCCTTTGTGCGCCTGGGCGGTTTTTGTGCTGGCCCTCTATCTGGTGATGGTCTGCGGGGTGGTGATCATCCGGCGGCAGTGGATGGATCACGAACGCCTGATCTATCCCCTGGCCCAGATCCCCCTGGCCCTCATCCGCCAGGACACCCAAACCGTGCCGCCTTTCTTCCGCCAGGGGCTGATGTGGGCCGGTTTTTTCCTGACCCTCGCCATCGGCAGCATGTCGGGCCTCAACCACTACTTCCCGTCGGTGCCCCGCCTGACGATGTCCACCGTGGTGCCGATCCTGCGCGACACGGTGAATCTGCCCATCGTCCTCAGTTTCACGGTGATGGGCCTCTCCTATTTTGTCAACCTCGACATCGCCCTCGGGCTGTGGTTCTTTGCCCTGTTGGCGCTGCTGGAACAGGGGGTGTTCAACATCCTCGGCATCCAGAGCACCGAGATTGTCAGCATCTATGGCAGCCCCGAATCCCCCTATCTCGAACACCAGGGCACCGGGGCGATGCTGGTTTTTGTGGCCGTGGGGTTGTGGACCGCCCGCCGCCACCTGCGCACTGTGTTAGTCAAGGCGTGGCGCGGCACCGGCATCGACGACAGCGGCGAGATGCTGTCCTACCGCGCGGCGGTGGGCGGTCTGGTCGGCGGGATGCTGGTCATGGCCGGATGGCTCTGGCTCTCGGGGATTCCCCTGTTGTGGCTGGGCCTGTTCATGGCGGTTGCCCTGGGCATCTTCTTCGGCCTCACCCGCATCGTGGCAGAGGGCGGGGTGGCGGCGGCCCGCAGTCCGATGATCGCCTCCACCTTCCTGGTTTCGGGGGTGGGAACGCCGCTGGTGGGGGCGCAGGGGCTGGTAGCCCTGGCATTCACCTATATCTGGCACGGCGACGTGCGCACCTTCGTGATGGCCTCCTGTGCCAACGGCTTGAAGGTGGTCGAGGGAATCCGCCGGGTGCGGCCGCTCTTCTGGGCGTTGTTTCTGGCTATCGTGGTCACCATGGTCAGTTCAGGGGCGACCATCCTCTACCTCTCCTATACCTACGGGGGTATCAACCTCTACAGCTGGTTCTTCGACGCCGGCCCCCAGGTGCCCTTCGTCTTTATCGCCAACAAGATGCAGAACCTGCCCCCGGTGCAGTTGGATGGCTGGGTGTTCCGGTTCATTGGCGGGGCGTTGATGGCGGCCCTGATGATGATGCGCCATCACTATGCCTGGTGGCCCTTCAATCCGCTTGGTTT
>JADZBP010000168.1 GCA_020852055.1 Candidatus Latescibacterota bacterium | reverse complement strand
CTCGACCAGCCCGAACTCACCGCCGAGGTGATGCGGGAGGGGTGGCTGCACACCGGCGATCTGGGACGCCTGGACGAAGAGGGGTACCTCTATGTCACCGGCCGCAGCAAGGATCTGATCGTCACCGGGGCCGGCAAGAACGTCTACCCGGAGGAGGTCGAATCCCTGTACCGCGACCTGCCCCACCTCGCCGAGTTGGGGGTGGTGGGGGTGCGTTCGGCCCGCACCCTCAGCGAGGAGGTGCACGGGGTGGCGGTGCTGGAAATCGGCAGCGCCGCCCAGGTCGAGGAGGCGCTCAAACAACGGGCCTACCAGATCTCCGGCACCCTGCCCAGTTACCAGCGCATCCAGCGCCGGCACCTGTGGCGCCGGCCCTTGCCACGCCGGGAGGACGGCGAGATCGACCGCCAGGCCCTGGCCGCCCAGTTGCAAGGGGATCGGCACCAGGGGAGTGAGCGGGTCGATCTGCCCCCCTGGGAACGGCAATTGTACCAGCAGGTCTCGCGTCTCACCGGCCTGACCACCGGGGAGGTGATGGCCCACCGGGAGGTGCCCCTCGATACCCTGATCGATTCGCTGATGGCCGTGGAGCTGGCCTCCCTGCTCGAGCAGTGGGCGGGCCGTTCCCTCGACGGGGTGGTGCGCGCCCACCGCCCCCTGGGCGAACTGGCCGAGTTGCTGCGCCCGGCACTGGAAAACCGCCCGTGGGTGGGGGAGCCGGAGCAGCCCTTCTGGTCGCAGGTGGTGCGCGGCACCCCGGCCGCGGCGCCCGGCACCAGCCTGCTCCAGCGCCTGTTCTGGCGGACCAGCGGGCCGCTCCTGGGCCGGTATCTGTCGCTGGAATGCAGCGGCCTGGAACACCTGCCCCAGGCCGGGCCGTACCTGATCGCCGCCAACCATCTCAGCCACCTGGACGCCCCCTGCCTGCTGCTGGCCCTCAAAGGGCACGCCGACGGCCTCAGCCTGGCAGTGCCCCGCGGGTACGCGCCCCAGGCCGGGCTCTGGGCGCGGCTGATACACGCCCTGTTGAACGCTGTGCCCGTGGACCGGCGGGAGGGTTTCGCCGCCAGCCTGGGCCGCCTGCGCCAGGCCCTGGGCCCGCGCCGGCCTCTGCTGCTCTTCCCGGAGGGCAGCCGCAGCGCGGGCGGCAAATTGCAGCCTTTCAAGCCGGGCATCGGCCTTTTGGCCCTGGAGCTGGGGGTGCCGGTGGTGCCGGCCCATATCCGCGGCACCTACGAGGCCCTGCCCAAGGGCAACCGCCGGCCGCAGCGCCAGCCGGTGCTCCTGCGCTTCGGGCCGCCGCTCGAGATGGGACCATATCGGGCGCGCCGGCCGCAGTTGAGCAGTTACGAGGTGTACCGCGAGATCGCCGAAGCCCTGCACCGCCGCATCGAGGCGCTGGGCACCGGCGCATAGAAAGGGAGGACGCGTGTATCCATTTCTCCTCGAGATCGGTTCCTTCCGCCTGCCCACCTTCGGCCTGATGGTGGCCCTGGGATTTCTGGTGGCGCTGTGGGTGCTGCAGAAGGAATTGCCGCGGCGGGGTTTCGACGAGGAGCTGGGTTCCTCGATCATCACCGCCGGCATGGTGGGCGGGCTGGTGGGGGCCAAGCTCTATTTCGTGCTCTTCGAGATGCCCGGCGCCACCTGGTCCGAGACCTTTTCGGCCCTTTTCTCGGGTAGCGGTCTGACCTGGTACGGGGGGTTTGTGGTGGCGGCGGTTTCCATCTACTGGATCCTGAAGTCGCGCGGGGTGCCCTTCCTGCCGGTTGCCGACGCCTGCGGCATGGCCCTGGCCGTGGGCTACGGCATCGGGCGTATCGGCTGCCAGTTGGCCGGCGACGGCGACTACGGGGTGCCTTCGGACCTGCCCTGGGCCATGGCCTATCCCAACGGGGTGGTGCCCACCCTGGAGCGGGTGCATCCGGCGCCGGTCTACGAGACCCTGCTGGGACTGCTGATCTTTGCGGTGTTGTGGCGCTTGCGGGTGCGCTGGCAAGCCACGCCGGGCCGGCTCTTCAGCCTGTACCTGGTGCTGGCCGGGGCGGCGCGTTTCGGGGTGGAGATCATCCGGCTCAACCCGCACGTGTTGTGGGGGCTGAGCGCGGCGCAATTGATCAGCCTGGCCATGATCGCCGGCGGCCTGGGGCTGGCGGTCCGGCTGCGCGAGGAGAACCCGGCATGAGTGAACAGGCGCGCTTTCCGCGGGTTTCGAGTTTCAAGGAGGTGGCCTATTTCCGCCGGCACCTGGCGGGGTTGGGGGTGGAAATGCCCTGCGACGACGAGGTGCTGGCCGCCCCCGCTTCACCGCTGTCCTGGCCCCTGGAGGTGGAGGGCCACACCGTGGGCAACCGCTTCGCCATCCACCCGATGGAAGGGTGGGATGGGACCGAGGTGGGCGAGCCCACCGAGCTGACCTGCCGGCGGTGGCGGAATTTCGGCCGCAGCGGCGCCAAGCTGATCTGGGGCGGAGAGGCCTTTGCCGTCTGCCCCGAAGGCCGCGCCAATCCCAACCAGTTGCTGGCCAAACCAGCGGGCATGGCCGAACTGCGGCAGGTGCTGCTCGACGCCCACCGGGCCGAATGCGGCGACCCGGCCGACCTCTTCCTGGGCATCCAGTTGACCCATTCGGGGCGTTTCTGCCGGCCCACCAGGGGCAAGGGCATGGCCCCGGCCATCCTCTACCGGCACCCGGTGCTGGACCGGAAATTCGGCCTGGGGCCAGACTATCCGGTGCTGACTGATGGGTACATCGAGGAACTGATCGGCCACTACATCGAGGCGGCCTGTGCGGCGGCCGACGCCGGGTATCATTTCGTGGACCTGAAACACTGCCACGGGTACCTGGGCCACGAATTCCTCAGCGCCCGCACCCGGCCCGGCCCATTCGGCGGGCCGCTGGAAAACCGCACCCGCTTCTGCCGCCTGATCGCCGAGGGTATACGCCAGCGCCGGCCCGGCCTGGTGCTGGGGGTGCGGCTGAGCGCCTTTGATCTGGTGCCCTTCTGCCCGGATCCCGAACAGACCGAGGGCAAACGCCTTGGGCCTGGTATCCCCGAGGCGCATCCGGTGCCGTACGAGTGGGGATTCGGGGTGCAGGTCGACGACCCGCTCCAGCTCGATCTGGAGGAGACCTGTCAGTTCATCGAGTTGCTGGGGCAGTGGGGCATCAAGCTGCTCAACCTCTCCTGTGGCAGCCCCTACTACAACCCCCATATCCAGCGGCCGGCGCTCTTTCCGCCCTCCGATGGCTACCAGCCGCCCGAGGACCCGCTGGTGGGGGTGGCCCGCCAACTGAACACCGTGGCCGCGATCAAGGCCCGTTTCCCCGACCGCCTGGTGGTGGGCACCGGCTACACCTACCTGCAGGAGTACCTGCCGCAGGTAGGGCAGCACTACGTGCGCGAAGGCAAGGTGGATTCTGTCGGCCTGGGGCGTATGGTGCTCTCCTATCCCGACCTGCCCGCCCAGGTGCTGCGCGAGGGCAGGGTGGATCGGCGGCGCATCTGCCGCACCTTCAGCGATTGCACCACCGCCCCGCGCAAAGGACTGGTCTCGGGCTGTTTCCCGCTCGATCCTTTCTACAAAGAGCGGCCCGAGGCCGAGCAACTCAAGAAGCTCAAAACCGGAGCCTGAGATGCCCAAGGTCTATCTTCCCGAGATGAGTTTCGCCGAGGTCGAGGATATGCTCGACCAGGTGCAGCTGGCCATCCTGCCCACTGGCAGCACCGAGGGCCACGGCCCGCACCTGCCGCTCAAGGTCGACGCCGCCTGCGCCACCTACGTGGCCTGCCGGGCGGCCGAGGCCCTGCATCCCCAGAGTTTGGTGGCCCCCTGCCTGGCGGTGGGCCATTCGCCGCAGCACCTCGAGTTTGCCGGCAGCATGACCCTGCGCTGGGAGACCCAGGTGCGGGTACTGATGGACTACTGCGCCTCGCTCAAGGGGTACGGCATCCGGCGCTTCGCCCTGCTCAACGGGCACGGCAACAATATGGCGCTCAACGCCCAGGCCGCCCGCCAGATCACCGAGGAGCTGGGGGTGAAGGTGGCTTCCTTCGCCTACTGGGAGACCATCGACCGCGAAGCCATCGCCAAGATCAACGAAGGCCGGCATTATCCGGGGCACGCCGACGAGTTCGAGACCTCGATGACCCTGCATATCTGCCCCGAACACACCCGCATGGACCGGCTGCACGAGATCGAGGACAAGTACGGGTTACACGGGCCGGGGCCGCAGGTGCCAGCCGGGCAGCAATTCCTGGCCAGCACCACCTTCACCCAGCGCGGGTTGCGGCAGCGCTTGCTCTGCGACGTGGGCGCCGAGAACTACAAATTGGCCAGCGCCGAGAAGGGGGCCCAGTTCGCCGCCCTGGCCGTGGAGGGGGTGGTGCGGTACCTGCGGGATTATATGGACGGGGTGCCGGTGGATTGAAAGGTCTCGCGAGGGAAAAAACGAGGGCCGCGCCGGATTCCGGCGCGGCCCTTTTGTTTACTTGCTCAGCATGTCCTCGGCTTGCTTGACTACCCCGCAGCACCATATCGATGGTGCTGCGCATCGGGCAGGAGCCTGGGACCCGCTGAGCAGCGGGGTCACTTGCTCAGCATGTCCTCGGCCTGTTTGACCACCCAGTCGATGGCCACATCGGCCATGATCCGGCCCTTCTTGGCGGTGGCATAATCCTCGGCGGCCTGGTAGTAGACCGGGTCGCGCGGGGCGTAGTTGAGGTTCTTGGTGATCTTGATGCCGGCCTTGTGGTAATCGACGCCTTCCCAGTGCACGTTTTCAGGGAAGAGGGCCTGGGCGAAGGAGGTCTCGAACTCGGCGGCGTGGGCCGGGCAGTCCTTCGACTCCATGACCTGGTCGACGAATTCCTTGGAGTAGGCCTCCCAGTAGGAATGGAAACGCACGTCGATGCCCAGGCGCTGGCGGAAGTCGGGCATCTGCTGGCCCAGCGGGCCATTGCCGGCATGGCCATTGATGATCAGGACCTTCTCGATGCCGTGGCGCTTGAGGCTCTCGCAGATGTCAAAGGCGGCGGCGAAGAAGGTTTCGGGCCGGAAGCTGAGCGTGCCCTGGAATTCCATCCAGTGCTCGGAGATGCCCACCGAGATCGGCGTGGCCAGGACCACCTTGGGATAGAGCTGCAGGGCGGCCTGCCAGGCCACGTGGTAGGCGCGGGCGGTGTCGTGCTCCATGGCGAGGTGCTCGTTGTGCTGCTCGGTGCTGCCGGTGGGCAGGATGGCGGCTTTGATCTGCCCGGCGGCCAGGCTCTCGCGCACCTGGCGGCGGGTCATCTTCCACAGGCGGACTTCTCCGGTTTTCACGAGGATCTCCTTATGGGTGAATGATTGGCAACAGCACTGGTGGCGCGGCGGGGAATATAGGGCCCCTGCCTCCTGGGCTCAATAGTCCCGCAGACCGCCGTCCGGGGCGATGAGGGGGGGGCGCTGGTACGGGACGGGAGGATAGTGGCGGAAGGCTTCCTCATTGAGTTCGATGCCTAGGCCCGGCGCGGTGGGCACGATCAGGTAGCCCTTTTCGCAGCGGATGGGCTCTTTGACCAGGTCCCGCTTGAGATTCTGGCCTTCGTCCCAGGGGTATTCCTGCAGGGCGATGTTGTGCACCGCCGCGTCTAGTTGCACGCAGGCGGCGGTGAGCACGCAACTGAGGGGGTTATGCGGCACCACCGGTACATAGCTGGCCTCGGCCAGCGCCGCGATCTTTTTGATGTTGGTGATGCCTCCGGCCAGGGAGAGGTCGGGCCGCACGTACGCGGCGCCGTTGCGGTTGAGCAGGTCGCGGAACTGGTGGATAGTGTAGAGGCGTTCGCCCATGGCCAGGGGGATGGGGATCTGGTTGGCCACATGCTGCCAGGCGTCCATGTTTTCGGGTTCGATGGGGTCCTCGAAGAAATAGAGATCATAGGGTTCGAGCACCCGGCCCAGGGCGATGGCCTCGGCCGGGGTGAGGCGGTTGACCACGTCGATCATCAGGTCCACCTGCGAGCCCACGGCCTCGCGCACCGCCCGCACCCGCTCCTCGGCGTTGCGCAGCATCGAGGCATAACTCATGCGCTCCAGACCCAGGCCCTCTTCAAAATCCGCTTCGCCGAAGGTGCCGAAAGGGTACAGGCGCAGGGCGGTGAAGCCGCGTTCGGCAAAGGCCACGGCCTCCTCAGCCAGAGCCTGGGGCGTATCGCCCCCCAGGTGGGTGTAGAGGCGCACCTTGTCGCGGGTGGGGCCGCCCAGCAGTTCGTACACCGGCTTGCCCAGGGCCTTGCCCTTGAGGTCCCACAGGGCCTGGTCGAGGGCGCCGATGGCGGCCATGGTGTCGGCCCCGCCGCGGAAAAGGCAGCGGCGGAACATGTGCTGCCAGTGGACCTCGATGGGGCCAGGGTCCTTGCCGAGCAGGTACTCGGCGCAGTACTCCACCGCGGCGATGGGCACCAGCGGGGTGCCGCCGGTGCCGCTGGCCGGGTGCAACTCGCCCACCCCGGTGAGGCCCTCGTCGGTTTCGAGTTTGATGTACACGAAACGGTCGGCGCGCAGGGTGCGGATCGCGGTGATCTTCATCGGGGCCATCTCTTTATGGAGGGGTGGTGGCGGATCATACTTCCATCCGCGGCCGGATTCGTTGAACTATGGCACAAAGGTGGAACCGCAGATTGGGTCAGCGCTCCATGCCTGCGTACACCGTGACAAAACCTTGGGTGCGGGTCTGGGGTTCCTGGTCCTTGGCCCATCGCCGCCCAAGCTGGAAGCCGACTATCGTGGTCACGAGGTACCCCTGGTAATCGGAAACATTGCTTAGTTGGGTTGCCAACACCAGGCTATGGTCAGTGTCCTCCTCCCCCAGAGGAGTGGGCCGGCGCAGTTGGGTGAACCAGTGGTACTCCAGGCCGCTTTCCAGGGAACTGTGTTGCAGGAGGGGCAAGCGCAGGAGCAGCGCAAAGAGTTCGCTCAGTTCCTGGCGCCTTGGCTGCCCCAGTTGCACTGGCACCTCATGCCGGAACTCGCTTTTCCAGCGCGGTATCCAGGTGAGGCGTTTGACCTGCAGGCGGTATTCCGCCTTGCCGATCGCGCCGAAAAAGGTTCCCTGGCGCCGCATCTGGCGCAACTCCACCTCCTCGTCGGAGCCGAGTTGGCGATAGAGCTGCCATTTCAGTTTGTGTGCCAGGCTAAGTCCAGAAGGCCGTTTCCAGTCCCATCCCACCCACGTGGTATTGATCCAGGTGTTCTGCGCTGGGAGCGCGTCCCGAATAAAACGTTGTGTTCCGCGAGTATTGGCTTCCTGAACCCACTGCAGCAGGTTTTCGGGAATATCGTCCTCAACCCTGTGCAGATCCTCGAAAACCCGTACCCGGCCGACGGAAGGGTGATCCTTGTCCAGCGTGAGGAGCAGGTAGGTATCGCGGCTGTACCGACGGGCCACCAATTGGCGGAGGCGCTGCCGTCCCAGGTTCAGTTTGGTATCCGGATCCAGGAAGGCGCCGCCGTAGGCATTATATCCCTGGCGGTCCCGGGGGTATGGGTAGTCGGGTTCCTCGTCGTTTTCGAAGCGATCGATCCACTGGTTATGGTTCATATCCATCCCGTAGAGGTACTCCGGGCGGTCCACGGAAAACCGCAGAAAGGGTTCTTCATAATCGGGGACCAAGTTGGGGCTGTTCCGGTTGTCGTTCTGATTGAAATCCGAAACGAAGTCGTTGTTCTCATCCCAACCGGGAAACACCTCCAGGTCCAGTTCGCCGCCCCCCCGACGCAACCAGTCGGGATACTGGTCCTGGTCGTCGTTGTCTTCGACAAATTCGTAACGCCACAGGGATTGGGTATAGTTGGGGTTGCCATCGCGGTCCAACAGTGGCATGGAAGTGGTGTAGTTGGCCGCCGTCCGGAAACCCTCGCCAAAGGCGAAAAATGGATAGGCATTCCATGAAAGGTTGAACAGTCCCGCCGTGGCGCGGGTGCGGGCGGTGTAGTGCTCGTCGAGGCTGAGATTGGGGTATTGGCGGTACTGGCTGTTGAGATCCAGTTCGGCATACGCCTGTACGCCATGGAAACCGGCCACCTCGAGAGTGAAACCCAAAAGCTGGTTGGCAGTAGGTAGACCGTAGTCAAAGGACAGCACCCGTTGATTGGAGCTGTCTTTGATGTTGCCCGGGGCCTGGGCGACGGGCAGGAAGGTCCCCTCCTGTCGGTCAGAGGAAACCTCGATCAGGTAGTCGTTGGCGATAACCAGTTCCACCTGCACCCGCCCGATCTCATCCGGGTCTGGACCCAGGTAGGTCCGGTCGTCGAAATCGAAACGTAGGAGTATCTGTTCGTGGCCGTCGGCGGAGAGAAAGCCCTGCCGCTGGAACCCACCCTCGGTCTGAGGCCGGAAACCGATCTGGCTGGCCCTGATCTGGGCCCCGTGCAGGTCCCAGATCAGGAGATCGGCAGAGAAGAGGGCCCCACCATCTTCCCCATCTTCGGGGGAGTCGTCGCCGATGCGCACCTCGATTTGGCGCACGTTGGCGAAGTTCTGCGGTCCCGAGAGCTGGCCCTTGAACACATTCCCCCCCAAGGAACCGCTCTGGGTGTTGGCTTGGTAGGCGCTGAGGAAGGTTCCGCCAACCTTGGCGAAGTCGCCAACTTGGGCCACCAGCCGGCCACCGACAAGGTTGGTCACGTCGGTACGCTGATCGCCTCCGGTTCGGCTGGAAGCGACAATCTCGGGGTTGGGGGCACTGATCCGTGACAAGAGGAGGGTGGCTTCATACTTATCTGCTGCGAAGTCCCACTGCAGACCGTTGAACTTGGGTTTGGAAAAAGTCAGTGGGGTCAGGGTGGTGCGGATCTGGTCGCCGATGGTGAGGGCATAGTGGTATTGGCCCTGGTGGTCGGAAGCGATCACCAGCCGGTTGAACCAGTTCGAAAACTGCCCGCCTTTGAAAACAGAACTGCCGAAAGGTTGGGGGGTCTCCTCCTGCCAGCCGTAGATCAGCCAACCCCGAGTAAGGAAGTTGCCGAAGGTATCGTAGAAATGCTCTCCTTCCAGGGCTGTGCTGACGTAGCGCTGATAGGCCTGGCGGGCGTAGTTGGAGTAGCTCT
>JADZBP010000167.1 GCA_020852055.1 Candidatus Latescibacterota bacterium | reverse complement strand
GGCTCCCGGGACGGCACGGATCAGATCGTCGGCCAGTATGCCGACCGCGGGGTGCTGCTGCACCGCATGGAGCCCCGGTCCGGCAAGACGGCCGCCCAGAACGCCGGGGTGCGCCTGGCCACCGGCGAGGTGCTGGTCTTCACCGACGCCAACAGCCTCTACACCCCCACGGCCCTGATCGAGCTGATGCGCCCTTTGGCCGACCCGCGGGTGGGTTGTGTCTGCGGCGAGCTGGAGTACCTCAATCCGGGCGGCGAGGGCGCCGGCAAGGGCGAGGGGTTCTACTGGCACTATGAGCAATTCCTCAAGAACCGCGAGAGCCGCTGGTGCTCGTTGGTGGGGGCCAATGGCTCCATCTACGCGCTGCGGCGGGAACTCTTCGACGAACTGGCCCCGGAGATCATCAGCGACTTCGTCATGCCGCTGCGGGTATGGCGCAAGGGCTTCAGGGTAGTGTACGCGCCGCGGGCCCGGGCCCTGGAGCACAGCGGCAAGAGCTTTCGGGAGGAGTTCCGGCGGCGCACCCGCATCATCGCCCGCAGCCTGAACGGCCTGCGCAGCGAGGTGGGAGTGCTCAATGCCTTCAGGCATCCGGGTTTTGCCCTGCAGGTCTTCTCCCACAAGGTGCTGCGCTGGCTGGCCCCGTTTTTACTGCTCGGCGCCCTGGTCAGCAGCGGCCTCCTGTACCAGGAGCAGCCGTACCGCGCCCTCTTCGCGGTGCAGGTGGTGCTCTACCTGCTGGCCCTGGCCGGCAACCTGGCCCCCCGCACCCTGGGGCGGGTGGGGCTCTTCTATATCCCGGCCCACTTCTGCGCCATCAACCTGGGCGCCCTGGCCGGGGTGCTGCAGTTCCTGGCCGGCAACCGCTACACCGTCTGGCAACCCCTCAAGCGCACCTGAGCTGATCATGGCGAAAACCCGCGAAAAGCTCCTGCTCCTGCTCAGCGACGTGGTCGCCATCAACCTGGCCTCGCTGGTTTTCCTGTGGATGAAATACGTGGGCGGCGGCCTGCCCGGCGTGCTCATCCAGTGGTTGCGGAGCCATCCGGCCCACACCCGGCCCGATTTCCCCTTTATCCTCGAGTACTACCTCTACGACGCGCTGCCGGTCATCTGCCTGTGCTGGCTGCTGCTCTTTTTCTTCTTTGGCCTGTACCGCAACAGCCAGTCCAATTCCCGCCTCGACGAAGGCATCGAGGTCTTCAAGGTGGTCAGCCTGGGAGCCCTGCTTTTCTTTGTCGCCACCTTTGACCTAGAGAGACCTCTGGCACTTACCCGCGCCCTGCTCTTCTCCTACTGGCTGGCGATGATCGTCTTCGTGGGCGGGGGCCGGATCGGGGTGCGCAGCCTGCAGCGGGCGCTGCTGGTGCGCGGCATCGGCCGGCGTCACACCCTGATCGTGGGCAGTGACGCGCGCGGCCTGCGCCTGTTGCAGGAGCTGCGCGCCTCGCCAGCGCAAGGGTACGAGGTGGTGGGTTTGGTGCGCGCCGGCGGCGAGCCGGAGCGCCGGGAGGTGGACGGGGTGCCGGTGGTGGGCGAGGTGGCGGGCCTGGCCGGGTTGATCGCGGCCCACCACATCGAGGTGGTGCTCATCGCCCTGCAGTCCAACTCGCACCAGGAGGTGCTGCGCATCGTCGAGGGGGCGACCGGCCATTCGGTGTCCTTTGGCATCACCCCGGACCTGTACGACATCGTCGCCGGCCATGTGCGCACCCAGCAGATCTACGGGGCCCCGCTGATGGAGCTGCGCTCGGAGCTGATGCCGGCCTGGGAGCAGAGCGTCAAACGCCTGGTGGATGTGGGGGTGGCTCTGGCCCTGTTGGTGGGCCTGGCCCCACTCTGGCTGCTGGTGGCCCTGGCCATCCGGATCGAGTCGCGCGGGCCGATCTTCTTCAAGCAGGAGCGGGTGGGCAAGGGCGGGCGCATCTTCACCATGTACAAGTTCCGCTCGATGGTGGTGGACGCCGAACAGGGCACCGGCCCGGTGTGGGTGAAAGGGCGGGACCCGCGGGTGACGCGTATGGGGCGGATATTGCGCACGCTGCATCTGGACGAGATGCCCCAGTGTATCAACTTCCTGCGCGGCGAGATGAGCCTGGTGGGGCCGCGGCCGGAGCGGCCCTATTTCGTCGAGCAGTTCAAGAAGCAGATCCCCCTCTACATGCGCCGCTTCAACGTCAAGCCGGGGCTGCTGGGCTGGGCCCAGTCCAAACACGAGTTCGATATGGACGCCAAGGACCTGGTGCGTATCGCCCGCGAGCGGCTCGAGTACGATCTCTACTACATCGAAAACATGTCGCTGCGGCTGGACTTCAAGATCATGCTGCAGACCGTCTGGTTTGTGCTGGCCGGCAAGAGCACCCGCTGAGCGCCTGATCCACCCACGCCGGCCCCGGCTGGAACCGCCCTCATCCCCCAGGAGGTTGCCGATGGCAACGCGGCAGGATATGGCCCTCATCGCCAAACTGGTTCCGTACCTCTCCCCCGAAAACATCCCGCTCAGTTTCCGCTACGGCGACCGCCTGGTCCGGGGTATACCCGCCGAGTTCCGGCCCCGGGTCACCCGCCGGCGTCTCGACGCCAACATGGAACTGACCGTCATCGAGGGCACTGACGAGCGCGGCCTGCACCTGCGCGCCGAGTACCTCGAGTACCGGGATTTTCCGGTGACCGAGTGGGTGGCGTACCTGAGCAACCACGGGAGTGAGGACACCCCGGTGTTGTCCGAGATCCGCATCCTGGACACGGTCTTTGCCGGGGCGAATCCCCGCTTCGTACACGGCACCGGGGACAACTGCCAGCCCACGGGGTACGAGATGATCACCACCCCGCTGGCCGCCGGCCCGGTGACCACCCATCCCTACGATCACAGCGGCACGCCCTGCTGCGGGGCCAGCCCCTATCTGAAGCTGCTCTTCGATGACTGGACTATGCGCATCGCGGTGGGCTGGCCGGCGCAGTGGACGGCGACGGCCGCAGCTGCCGAGGGGGGCGCGCGCCTGAGCATCGGCCAGCAGCGCACCCACATGGTCATCCGACCCGGCGAGACCATGCGCACCCCCCGTGTCAATCTGCTCGGCTGCGCCGGCGATGAGCAGCACAGCGCCAACCTGTGGCGGCGCTGGTACCTCAAACACATCCTGCCCCGCGAGGACGGCCAGCCCATCCCGCCCAAACTCTGTCTGCATGTCTTCGCCGAGGGCGGGCCGGAGTTCACCGGCGCTACCGAGGCGCAGCAACTCGACGGCATCGCCACCTACGTCCGGCGCGGGCTCAGGCCCGATGTCTGGTGGATCGATGCGGGCTGGTACACCTGCAATCTGAACTGGCCCTATGTCGGCACCTGGGCCCACGACCCGGAGCGTTTCCCGCGCGGCCTGCGCCCCATCGGCGCGGCCTGCGACCAGGTGGGCGCCCGGCTGCTCCTGTGGTTCGAGCCGGAGCGGGTGCATCACGGCACCTGGTTGGCCACCCAGCATCCCGAGTGGATCCTCTACCGGCCGGGCGAAAATGCCGGCGAGCACAACGGCCTGCTCAACCTGGCCTCACCCGAGGTGCAG
>JADZBP010000166.1 GCA_020852055.1 Candidatus Latescibacterota bacterium | reverse complement strand
TGGCCGTGCCCAGCAGCAGCGGCATCAGCGAGAGGGGGAAGGTGGCGGGCGGGCGCACCAGCAGGGAACACCACAGGCCGGTGCCCGGCGGCGAGTGCCAGACCCGGCCCCGGCGCCCCCGGCCGGCGGTCTGCAACTCGGCGATCACCAGGGTGCCCTCGGCCGCGCCTTCGTCGGCGAGGCGGCGCAACTCGTCGTTGGTGGAGCCCAGCTCGGCAAAAGAAAGGACCCGCTGCCCGAAGCAGCGGGTCCGCAAACCGTGGAGCACAACCGGGTCCAAGAGCCCCTGGCTCAGGCGGCGAAGATGGAGCGGTTGGCGACGCCGTAGGGGTGCTTGGACTGCTGGATGCCGCCGATGAACTGGGCGGTGCGGCCCGAAGGGGCCCAGCCCTGGTAGTAGGAGGTGAAGGTGGTGTTGAAGCGCTTGAGGGCCTCGCGGTTGGCCGCCGAGTCGGCGCCGGCCACCACGTAGGCGTTGTTGAAGACCCCGTCCTCCTTGAGGCCGCGGCCGCCGGCCTGCTTCACGCGGCTGTCGATGACCCCCAGGATCTGATCCGCCTCGGTGCCGCCCACGGCGCTGACCATCACCTCGGTGATGCCGCCGTACTTCAGGGCGGTCCAGGTGCTGAAGCCGTCGGCCAGTTCGCCGGAGCGCACGATCTCGACCTCGCCGGAGACCACGCGGGGCTGCGGCTCGACGATGCCGTCGAGGTTGGGGATACGCGAGACCGGATAGATGAGGCCGGCGGGCCGGTGCTCGCCGAAGTACTTCTCGCAGGTCTGGCGCACGATCTCGATGCGGGCCCAGGTCTTGGCCGGGTCGTCATCGACGGCTACCAGCAGTTCGAGCCACGCGGTCTGTTTGCGGAAATCGATGCCCTGCGCGGCAAAGGGTTTGGCGTAGTGCTCGTCGAGCACGAACTCGGTCTCCTGGGCCAGGTCCGGGCCCAGGGTGTGGATCCACTCGCCGTTGCGCTGGTGCGAGACCGAGGCGCCGCTGGGCTGGTGATCGACCCAGTAGCCGTAATCCACCTTGCCCTCGCCCACCTTGACGCTGGCGCCCATCGCGGCGCGGATCTGCACCTCGAAGAGGGCCTTGGGGTCGGGGAAACCCTCGCGGTGGGTGAAACGGGCCATACGATTGGAGCGCAGCGGGCCGCCGGTGCAGCGGTTGATCATCGCCCCGTACACCGCGTTGAACTCGTCGCGGCGGGCCTGGCAGTCTTCCTTCTTGGCCGAGGGGGTGGTCCACAGCACGTCGGTTTTGTACACGTCCGACCAGTGGGCCTTGCCCAGGGCCAGGCCGGCGCTGAGGTTTTCGATGGTGCCGAACCACTCGGAACCCACCCCGCTGGGGTACTGGGTGCCCACGTTGCCGCTGGGCTCCACCAGGCGGGAGATATTGTTCTTGTCGTCGATGAGGAGAACTTCGGCGGTGCTGCAGAACACCGCGCCGGGCTTGTGGCGGACGATATGGACTTTTGCCATGGCTTTGCAGTCGGGGTTGGATGGTGAGGGGAGAGGTTATATATTCTGCGCAACGCAAAAAATAAGCCCCGCCGCCCCTTGAGACAACAGCATGTGCACCTGCGTCCTCCTCTTCGCCAAAGCCCCCTGGCCCGGCAAGGTCAAGACCCGGCTGCACGGCTGCTGCACTCCTCAGGAGGCAGCGGATCTCTACCGGGGATTCCTGCTGGACAGCGTGGCCCTCTTGCGGGCCTCGGGGGCAGGGTTGAAGGTGGTGGCCTGCGAGCCGCCTGCAGCACAGGAGGAATTGGCCGGCCTGCTGGGCGGGGAGGGGTTGATCTTTGTCCCCCAACCGCAGACGGACCTGGGCGGACGCCTCGTGCAACTCTTTGCTTGGGCCTTTGACCAGGGTATGGAACGGGTGCTGGCCCTCGGCTCGGATAGCCCCAGTCTGCCGGCAGGCAGGTTGGACGAGGCGCTGGAGCTGCTGGCGGAACGCGAGGTGGTCATCGGCCCCAGCACCGACGGGGGGTATTACCTGATCGGCCTGCGGCAGCCGGCCCCCGAACTCTTCGCCGGCCTCGACTGGAGCACCGGCCGGGTGTTGGCTCAGACCCTCGAAAGGCTGGGTGAGCGCTCGTTGGGCTTACTGCCGATTGGGTACGACGTGGATACCCCGCAGGACGCCGGCCTGCTGAAAGTCCACCTGGAGGCGCTGGCGCGGGCGGGGCACCCGGCAGCGGCGCACACCCGGCAGGCCATCCAGCCGCTCATACTGCCCGATCCCTCGTGAGCAAGATGCCTACCTTCACCTCCACCTACCTCCACCTCGATGCCCCCTGCCGCTGGCTGCGGGGCAACCACCACGGGCATTCCACGGTCTCCGACGGCAGCCTGGCCCCGTTGGACCTGGTGCGGGCGTACGAGGCGGCCGGGTACCAGTACCTGGCCCTCTCGGAGCACGACTGCCTGCTGGATACCGCACCGCTGCAACCCGCTACCGCGATGTGCCTGTTGCCGGCCGTCGAGGTGACCTCCTGTTTCAATCAGACCCTCATGCACCTGGGAGCGGACCGCGCATTGCCGGCCCGGCAGTTGACCCCCCGGCAGATCATGGAAGAGGTGCAGGCCAGCGGCGGGCTCTTCGTCTTTGATCATCCCAACTGGAAGTCGAGGCCCGACTACGCCACCGACGAGTTGCTCGACACCATGGAAGGGCTGCGCGGCATGGAGATCTACTGTGGGGTCATCGAGCGCATCGCCGGCCAGGCGAGAGCCACCGACCGCTGGGACCGCCTCCTGAGCAAGGGCTGGCGGGTCTTTGGCCACGGCACCGACGATCAGCACGAGCCGGTGGACCACTTTGTCGCCTGGAACTGCGCGCAGTGGCCGGCCGGCGAAGCGCCCACGGCCAGCGGGATCATCGCCGCCCTGGGGGCCGGGCGCTTCTATGCCTCTACTGGAGTGGCGCTATCGCGGGTGGGTTTGGCAGAGGAGGGGAGGGCAGTAGTGGTGGAATCGGATGCCGACGAGATTCACTGGGTCAAACGCGACGGAGTCATCTTCAAGAAGGTGAAGGGGGGATCCGACTACCTGCTCCTGGAGGAGGTGGGCGACCCGGGTCAGGCGCTGTACGTGCGCGCCGAATGTCTGGGCCGAGGCAATGCCATGGCCTTCACGCAGCCCTTCTGGATCGAGGCCTGAAAATGCTGAGTATCGTCAAAGGTCCCTATCTGCAGTGGCCCACCCCCACCAGCATGACCCTCATGTGGGAGACCTCCGGCCCGGCCTCGACCGAGGGCCGGTACTGGGGGACGCAGCGGACCCACAGCCGCGGCCTCACCCTCCTGCCCGAGAGCGAAAAGCAGGTAACCGGTGCGGGGGACACCTGCATCCACACCCTGGTGCTGGAGGGCCTGGTTCCCGAGACCCTCTACCACTATCAGGTGCGCTCGGTGGACGCGGCCGGCCAGGTGGTCGAGAGTGCGGTGCTGTCGCTCAAGACCGCGGTGGATCACAACACCCCCTTCTCCTTTGCGGTTTGCAGCGAGAGCGGCGGGTACGGCGACGACCTGATCAATCGCCGGCTCTTCCCGCAGATTCAGCGCCACCGGCCCGACTTCCTGCTGATGGTGGGCGACGCGGTGCAGCAGGGCCGGCGCTACGAGGACTGGGAGCAGTTCTTCTTTGGGCCGGCCAAGGCGCTGCTGTATTCCACCCCTTTCTACCTGTGCCTGGGCAACCACGAGGAGCAGGCCACCTGGGCGCGGGATTTTGTCGCCTATCCGGAGCCGAGGAACTACTACTCCTTCGATTACGGCAACACCCACTTCACGGCCCTGGACTGCACCGAACTGATCGAGTATCGGGATGGGCTGCCGGTGGCCACCGCAGAGTTGAGGCCCGAGGGGGCGCAGTGGCGTTTCCTGGTGGCCGATCTGGCGGCCAGCCGGGCGACCTGGAAGGTGGTCTTCTTCCACTATCCGCCCTATGTCTCCGCCGACTACCAGGTGGAGCAGTTGCGCGTCCTCTGCCCAATCTTGGAGGCGCACGGGGTGGACCTGGTCTTCAACTCCCACACCATCGTCTACGAGCGCAGCCACCCGCTGCGCCAGGACCGGCTCGACCTGGAGCGGGGCATCGTCTATGTGGTGGCCGGCGGGGCCGGCGCTACACCGGAATGGTTCCACCCCAAACGCGCCTGGCACACGGCCCAGGCCCGGGCTGTGCCGCACTTCGTGCAGGTGGTGGTGGCCGGCTCCACCCTCGAATTACGCGCCATCGACGAATACGGGCACCTCTTCGACACCCTTCAACTGCGGAAATAGGAGATCCCATGGTCCTACCCAACATGAGTCTGGAGGGCAAGGTGGCCCTGATCACCGGGGCGGGTTCAGGCATCGGCAAGGCCTGCGCCATCGCCCTGGCCGAGTCGGGCGCCGACTGCGCCCTGGGCGAGTTGCCCGAGCGCATGGCCAACCTGGAGCCGGTGTGTGAGGCGATACGCGCCCTGGGGCGCCGCGCCGCTGCCCTGCCGCTGCGCCTGCCCGAACTGCCCAGCATCGACGCCTTTGTGGCCGGGGCGGTGCGGGAGTTGGGGCGCATCGACATCCTGGTCAACAACGCTGGCATCAACACCCCCAGGCCGGCCCTGGAGGTGACGGAGGAGGAGTGGGACCGCATCCTGGGGGTCAACCTTAAGGGGGTGTTTTTCACCGCCCAGCGGGTGGCCAAGGAGATGATCCACACTGGGGGAGGCAAGATCGTCAATATCGCCTCGATGAACGGGGTGGTGGGCTACTACAAACGGGCCGCTTACTGCGCCAGCAAGGCCGGGGTGGTGAACCTCACCCGGGTGCTGGCCATCGAGTGGGCCGAGCACCAGATCAACGTCAATGCGGTGGGGCCCACCTTCATTCTCACGCCGCTGACGCAATCGACCTTCGACGACCCCACCATGCGCGCCGACCTGCTCAGCCGTATCCCGCTGGGCCGGGTGGGCCAGCCCGAGGACGTGGCCAGCGCGGTGGTTTTTCTGGCCGGTCCGGGCGCGGGCATGGTCACGGGGCATACCTTGCTGGTGGACGGGGGATGGACGGCGCTCTAGTGGGGCGTCGGGGAATGACCCACTTCAGCCTTTCCCAAGGCGCGTCCTGCCCCCTCGCTCGCTGTCGCTCCGCTACCCGGCCCCCTTCCACGCGGACTTCCCTTCCCGGCCACTCCCCAGGGAAAGGTCTACAGGGTCATCTCCCTGCCGCTGTGGTGTTGTCGTTGCACGAGGATCAATCATGACCGAATTCAACTCGGGCGAAGGCCCGCTCTTCATGGACCCGGACCCGGAGGCGGCCCGGCAGTTCTTCCGGCACAAGTCGCGGGCGCTGGAGGACAAGGTGATGTCTGTCAAGGAGGCGGTGGCGCGCTTCGTGCACGACGGCGACTATCTGGGCTCGGGGGGGTTTGGCACTAACCGCATCGCCGCCGCCGCCCTGCACGAGGTGGTGCGCCAGCGCAAACGCAACCTCGGTTTCGCCGGCCACACCGCCACCCACGACTTCCAGATCCTGGCCGCCGGCAACCTGGGCGGGGAGAAGCTGCTGGCGCGGGTGGATCTGGCCTATGTGGTGGGCCTGGAGGCGCGCGGGCTCTCGCCCCACAGCCGGCGGGTGGTGGAGACCGGGCAGCTCGAAATCTGCGAGTGGACCAACTACGCCCTGGCCTGCCGGTTCCACGCGGCGGCCATGGGGGTGCCGTACATGCTCTCGCGCAATATGCTGGGCACCGAGACCTTCAGCCACAGCGCAGCCAGGGAACTGCTCTGCCCCTTCACCGGGCGCAAGGTGGTGGCCCTGCCGGCCCTGTACCCGGACGTGAGCCTGATCCACGTACACGAGAGCGACTGCTACGGCAACTGCCGCATTTACGGGGTGACCGTGGCCGATTTGGACCTGGCCCGCGCCTCCAAGCGGGTGATCATCACCTGTGAGCGCCTGATCAGCAACGAGGAGATCCGCCGCGCCCCGCACGAGACGGTGATCTCCTCGCTGTGTGTAGACGCGGTATGCGAGGCGCCCGGCGGTTGTTATCCGGGCAATATGCCGGGGGAGTATTTCTCCGACGAGGACCACCTGCGCCACTGGCTGGAGATCGAGAAGGACGAGGCAGCCTTTGCCGGGTTTGTGCAGGAGTATATCCACGGGGTGGCCGATTTTGCCGGGTACCTCGAGAAGTGCGGCGGGGCCGCCCGCCTGGCCCAGCTGCGCGACCTGGAACACGGGAGGGGTTGAAGATGGCCGAGTACAACGACATGGAATTGATGATCTGCGCCGCGGCCCGCCTGCTGGAGGACGGGGCCACGGTGGGGGTGGGCACCGGCGCCCCCTGCGCGGCGGCGATGCTGGCGCAGAAGACCAGCGCCCCGAACCTGTTCATCATCTTCGAGGCCGGCGGCCTGGCCCCCCGCCTGCCGACCATGCCCATCTCGGTGGGGGATTCGCGCACCTTCCACCAGGGCCTGATGGCCACCAGCATGAGCGACGTGATCGAGCTCTGCCAGCGGGGCATGGTGGACTACACCTTCCTGGGCGGGGCGCAGATGGACGCGTACGGCAACCTCAACTCCACGGTGATCGGGTCGCACGACCGGCCCAAGGTGCGCCTGCCGGGCAGCGGCGGGGCCAACGACTTTGCCAGCTTCTGCTGGCGCACCCTGGTGATGACCAAACACGACCGCCGCCGTTTCGTCGAGCAGCTCGATTTCCTCACCACCCCCGGTTTCCTCGACGGGCCGGGCGCGCGCGAGGCGGCGGGCCTACCCGAGGGCACCGGCCCGTACAAGGTGATCACCGACCTGGCGATCATGGGGTACGACGCCCAGTCGAAACGCATGCAGGTGGAGAGCCTGCATCCGGGGGTCGGTTTCGCCGAGGTGCAGGCCAACACCGGCTTCGCGCTGGGGCAGGCCCCGCAGTTGACCCAGACCCCGCCGCCCGACCCGGAAGCCCTGCGCCTGTTGCGGGAGGAAGTGGACCCGCGCCGCCTCATCATCGGGAGATAAAGCATGAAGATCTACCATACCTACGAAGAGTTGCTCGCCCAGGTGGAGAAGACCGGGCGCTCGGTGCAGGTGCTGGGCCGCACCCCGGACCAGGCCCCGGTGGTGGTGGTGCGGGCCGGCGGCGACAAGTTGCCGGCCATCTTCATCAGCGCTGGCAGCCACGCCACCGAACACGCCGGGGTGAGCGCGGCAGTGGAATTGGTCGAACACCTGCACACCGACCATCAGGTGTATGTGATTCCCACCCGCGACCCGGTGGGCCTGGGCGGGTACGCCCACGCCCTGAGCCTGGGTTTGGGGGAGAAACCGGCGCTCGATTCCTTTGCCCAGGTCGAGAACATCCTCCGCCGCGAAGGGGAGGTGCTCTACGAGGACGAGGGCCGGCTGCTGGTGCTGCTGGGGGAGTACGGCTACGCCAGCAACCGGCCCGGCACCCACGCCTATGACGCCCAGTGGGGATTTTATCTCAAGCTGCAGGAGTTGCAGAAGACCCGGCCCGAGGTGCTGGCCCCGCTGCGGGGCCGCCGCCTGTACATGACCCCGGCCCAGCCCGGCGTCGAGGGCACCGGCGATCTGGGGCGGGCCTATACCCTGATCGTCAGCCTCGAAGGGGAGGTGCTGCACCTCAACCGTTTCCACGACACCCTCTGGGCGCCGGTGGAGCCGCGGGTCACCCGCCAGTTGCTGGCCCGCATCCGCCCCGGCATCAGCTTCGACATCCACGAGTCCCAACTGATGGAGGGTCGGTACTGGCTTTCGGCCCGCCACCAGCAGGACCCCGAGAACGAGGCCTGGGAGCAGCGGGCGGCGCGGGCCACCATCCAGGCCATCGCCGATTCGGGGGCCACCCTGGCCGAGGACGACGATGTGCTGGGCGGGGTGCCCATCGAGCAGACCTGGTTCAGGAAATCGGAGAAGGGGGTGTACTGGTTGGACGCGAACCTGCGGGGCGAGGGCCTGAACCTGATGGACTTCGCCTCGCGGGTCTACGGCATGGCCTTTGGCACCGAGATGGGCATGTACGGCGGCTTCGCCCACCGGGTGCGCCTCGGCATGCTGACGGTGCAGAGCGCGGTGCGGGTCTTCGAGGAGCGGTATCGGTGACCGGGTTGCCGGCCGCTCCTGGACAGCCAGCGGCGCCGGCCGCCCACCCACCCTTGGCCGGCGAGGCGCTCCGCAGCAGCCTCTTCTATCTGTTGTGCACTGGGCTGCTCAGTGTGTACGGCACCCAGGTCTGTCCCTTCATCGAGTCCCTGGCCCCCGGACAACTGGTCTCCATCCTGGCCGGGGCCCTCTCGCTGGGTTTTGCCCTGCGCTGGCTGCTCATCGCCCGCCTGCGCCAGCAGGAGGCGGCCCGGCCCCGCGAGGTGGATCTGGGCCGGCCCTGGCACTACCTGCGGGTAGACTTTGGCACCTGGCTGGCCGTCGGCCTGCTGGTCACCGTCTGGAACACCCTCAACTACCACTTCCCTCCCGGCAGCGGTCTCAAGGTGGTGCTGGCCTGCGCCACCCTGGGCATGTTCACCTCCACCAGCCTGGCCCTCGACGTGGAGCAGCGCCTCATCCGCTGCCTGGCCGGGGACGCGGCTGCCAGCGTAGTCCGGCGCGGGCGTTTCCTCTCCATCTCGACCAAGTTCCTCGGTTTTATCGCCCTGTGTGTGGGCCTGATCGCCTGGGTGCTGCTGCTGCTGATCTACAAGGATTTCCGCTTCGTCATCGAGCGCTATGCGAGCGGGGAGCATTTCGAGTTCATCTGGATCGTGCAGGAGATCCTCTTCGTTTTTGCCGTGCTGCTGACCGGCACCCTGATCGTTATCCGCAAGTACAGCCGAAATCTCCAGTTGATGTTCGACCTGCAGCTGGGGGCGCTGGGCACGGTGGGGCAGGGCGACTACAGCGCCGCGGTGCCGGTGGTCAGCAACGATGAGTTCAGCCTCATCGCCGAGCGCACCAACGAGATGATCGCCGGCCTGCGGGAGCGCGAGCGGATCAAGACCATCTTTGGAAAATACGTCAACAGCACCGTGGCCAGCCAGATCCTGGGCCAGGCCGGCGGCGCCGATCTGGGGGGGCGCGAGGTGCAGGTGGCCATCCTCTTCACCGACCTGCGCAACTTCACCCCCCTGTCGGAGCGCTGCACCCCGCACGAGGTGGTGGCGATCCTCAACCAGTATTTCTCGCTGGTGGTGCAGGAGATCCACCGGCAGGGGGGCGAGGTGGACAAGTTCATCGGCGACGCGGCCATGGCGGTCTTCGGCCTAGGCGGCAGCAGCAACCCCTGCCAGGAGGGCCTGCAGGCGGCCCTGGGCATCCGCCGGGTCCTCGAAGTCATCAACCGCGAACTGGCCGCCCGGCAACTGCCGGCGGTGGACAACGGCATCGGCCTGCATTACGGCCAGGTGATCGCCGGCAATGTCGGCTCCCCCGAAAGACTGGAGTACACCGTGATCGGCGACGCGGTCAATGTCGCCGCCCGCCTGGAGGGGCTCACCCGCAACCTGGCCTCGCCGGTGGCCATCTCCGCGGATGTGTACATTAGGATCGAGGAGTCGGCTCGCGCCGGCCTGCGCCTGCTGGGGGAGCACATCCTGAAAGGCAAGGCGGCGCCGCTGCCGGTCTACGGCCTGGCCGCCGGAAATTGAAGGAGAGGATCGTGAAGGACAACAACCCGGCCGAACTGGCCCGGCAACTGAACGAAGAGGGCTACTGCGTGGTGGAGGGTGCCCACGGGCCTGCGGCGCTGGCCCATCAGGAAGGATTGCTGTACGGGGTCTGGGAAGGGCGCGGCAAACCCCCGCTGACCGGCTTCGGTCTGGGGGTGCACCCGCTGCTCACCCATGCCCCGGAATTCGCTGCGTATTTCGATTGTGCTGCCGTCGAGGCGGTGCTGGAGGCGGCCTTCGGCGACCGGCCGCGCCTGTGCCACACCGGCGCCCGCATCGCCAGCGAGGATTCGGCCGCCAACATCGGCTGGCACCACCATTACGGCTGGGCCCCCGAGGGGGCGGCGGGCCGGAGCCGCATCGAGCGGGTGGTGGTCAATTATTATGTCAAAGGGGTCTCGCCGGCCATCGGTTCCCTGTGGGCGATCCCGCGCCGGGTGGGTGAACCCATCCCCGATCCGCCGGGCGAACGCAGCGCCGATTGGCCCGGGCAGGTGGAGCTGGCGGTGCCGCCGGGGGCGGCGGTGATCCTCGACACGGCCCTGTACCACACGGCCACCCGCGGCAGCGAGCCGGGCATGCGGTACCACTGGGGCGGGCACTACCAGGGTTGGGCCGATACCCGACCGCACCGCGAGGACATGGACCGGAGCGAATGGGCGGCCCGCACCGAATTGCTGGCCCGCCATCCCGGACTCAAACGCCTGCTCGTGCCCTGAGAGGAGAGCGCCATGGAACTGATCGACCGACTTCGCCAACACTGCCAGGCCCGGTGGGGACGACCTCCCGCTTTGGTGGCCTGCGCCCCCGGCCGGGTGAATCTGATCGGCGAACACATCGACTACAACGCCGGCTTTGTGCTGCCGGCGGCCATCGACCGGGCCACCTGGGTGGCGGTGGTGCCGGACGAGGCGCCGACCCTGACCCTCGAGGCCCTGGACCTGGGGGAGGCGGCGGTGCTGTCCTTGGATGGCCTGGACGACAAACCGGCGCAGACCTGGGCGCGCTATCCGGGCGGCGTGGCCTGGGCCCTGCGCGACGCCGGCCTGGAGGTGCGCGGCATGAAGGCGGTCTATGCCTCGACGGTGCCGCGCGCCGCCGGCCTGAGTTCCTCGGCTTCGGTGGAGATGGCCTTTGCCATGGCCTTTCAGCAGCTGGGCGGCTGGTCGCGGTCGCCCATGGAGCTGGCCCTGTTGTGCCAGCGGGCCGAGAACAAATACGTGGGGGTCAACTGCGGCATCATGGACCAGTTCGCCTCGGCCTGCGGCCAGGCCGGGCAGGCCCTGCTGCTGGACTGCCGCTCGCTGACCTGGGAGGCGGTCTCGGTGCCGGCCGGCACGGCCATTGTCATCGCCAACACCTGCGTGCGCCGCGAACTGGGCAGCAGCGCCTACAACGAGCGCCGGGCCCAGTGTGAGGAGGCGGTGCGCCTGCTCGCCGCCCGCCTGCCGGGCATCCGCGCCCTGCGCGATGTGGCGGTTGCCGATTTCGAGCGCCACCTCGGCCTGCTGCCGGCCAAGGTGGCCCAGCGCGCCCGCCACGTGGTGGTGGAGTGCGAGCGCACCCCGGCCGGGGCGGCGCTGCTGAGAAAGGGGGACGCCGCCGGCTTTGGCCGGTTGATGAACGAGTGCCACGCCAGCCTGCGCGACCTGTACGAGGTCTCCTGCCCGGAACTGGATGTGATGGTGGCCGCAGCCCAGCGCTTGCCCGGCTGTTACGGGGCGCGCCTGACCGGGGCCGGCTTCGGCGGCTGCACCGTCAACCTGGTCGAGGCGGGGGCCACCGCCGCCTTCAGCGAGGCGCTGGGCGCTGCCTACACCGCCGCCACCGGCCTGCAGGGGGAGATCTACGTCTGCCAGGCCTCGGCCGGGGCGCGGGTGGTCTGATGGATTTGTACGCGCAGCCCCACCGCCGTTACAACCCCCTCACCGGGGAATGGGTGCTGGTCTCCCCGCACCGGGCGCTGCGGCCCTGGCAGGGCCAGGTGGAGCCCGACCAGAGCGCCGGGCCGCCGGCGTACGACCCGGGCTGTTACCTGTGCCCGGGCAACGGGCGGGCCGGCGGGTTGCGCAATCCGGACTATACCTCCACCTACGTCTTCGACAACGATTTCGCCGCCCTGCTGCCGCCCGCGGCGGGGCCGGTCCCAGTGGGGTTGAACACGCCGCTCTTCCGGGCCGAGCCCGAGGCCGGCCTCTGCCGGGTGGTCTGTTTTTCGCCGCGCCACGACCTGACCCTGCCGCAGTTGCCCTTGGCCGCGGTAAGGGCGGTGATCCACACCTGGGCGGAGCAGAGCGACGAGCTGGGCCGGCTGCCCTTTGTCAACTACGTGCAGGTCTTCGAGAACAAGGGCGCGGCGATGGGCTGTTCCAATCCCCATCCGCACAGCCAGATCTGGGCCGGCGAACACCTGCCCAACGAGCCGGCCAAGGAGTTGGCGGCGCAGCGGGCCTACCGCAGCACCCATGGGCGCTGCCTGCTTTGCGATTACCTGGAGGCCGAGGAACGCGAGGCGGTGCGGGTGGTGGCGGCCAACGCGCACTTTGTGGCGGTGGTGCCCTTCGGGGCGGTGTGGCCCTTCGAGATCCTGCTGGCGGGGCGGCGGCACCTGGGTTCCCTCGCCGAGTTGCGGGGGGAGGAGGTAGACGCGCTGGCCGGGTTGCTGCAGCAGGTGCTGACCCGCTACGACAATCTCTTCTCCACCTCTTTTCCCTATTCGATGGGATTCCATCAGGCGCCTACCGACGGGGGGGACCACAGCGGCTGGCACCTGCACCTGCACGCGTATCCGCCCCTGCTGCGCTCGGCCACGGTAAAGAAGTTCATGGTGGGGTACGAGCTGCTGGCCATGCCCCAGCGCGACCTGAGCGCCGAGACCGCTGCCCAGCGGTTGCGGGAAACCAGTGACCGTCACTACCTCTCCGGCAGCTAGGCCGGCGGCGCACCGGGTCCACCCAAAAAAGGAGCTGCGAATGTTGAATGTTGGTTGGGCCTCACGCGATCTCACCCCCGCGCGGCCGGTACTGCTGATGGGGCAGATGCACGCCCGGGTGGCGCACACGGCCCTCGACCCGATCACGGTCACCGCCCTGGCAGTGGAGGACGTGGTGCTGGTCTCCTGCGACGTGGTGGCCATCTCCGAGGGCCTGCGCCAGGCCACCCTCGATATCCTGCGCCGGCTCCAGCCGCAGATTTCTGCGTCCAAGGTCATCCTCGCCGCCACCCATACCCACGACTCGCTGGTCTTTGACGAGGGGTTTTACACCCATCCCGGCGGGGAGGTGATGACGGCGGCCGAATGCACCGCCTTTGCCGCCGGGATCGTCGCCGAAGCTATCGCTGCGGCTTGGCAGGCGCGCACCCCGTCACCGGTGGCGCGGGCCTTTGGCCACGCGGTGGTGGGGCACAACCGCTACGCGGTGTACGCCGACGACTCGGGGGCGATGTACGGCAAGACCAACCGGCCCGATTTCCGCCACTTCGGCGGGTACGAGGACCACGGGGTGGACATGCTCTTCACCTGGGACGGCCAGGGCCGCCTGGCCGGGGTGTTGCTGGCCATCCCCTGCCCCTCCCAGGTGGACGAGCATCTCAGCCAGCTCTCGGCCGATTACTGGCACGAGGTGCGCCTCGAACTGCGCCGCCGCCTCGGGCCGCAGGTGCAGGTGCTGGGCTGGTGCGCCCCGGCCGGCGACCAGTCGCCGCATTTCCTGCTCTACGGCCAACAGGAGGCGGAGATGCGCCGCCGCCGCGGGGTGAGCGAAAGGCAGGAGATCGCCCAGCGGGTCGCCGACGCGGTGGAGCGCGCCCTGGTCTGCACCCCGCCGGACACCGGCACCCCGGTCTTCCGCCATGTGACCCGGCTCCTGCACCTCACCCCCTTCGCGGTTTCGGCCAGAGACATCCCCTGGGCGCAGGCCCGCTACGACGAGTGGGTGGCGGCCAACAAGGAGACGGTCTCGTGGTGGCCGACCCGCCTGCAGCAGGTCATCGACACCGCCCAGGGCCGGCGGCGGCCCGAGCCGGTAGCCACCCGCATCCACGTGCTGCGGCTGGGGGACCTGGGCATTGCCACCAATCCTTTCGAACTCTTCCTCGACTACGGCTTGCGCCTCAAGGCGCGCAGCCCGGCGGGGCAGACCCTGCTGGCCCAACTGGCCGACGGCTGCGGCTGGTACCTGCCTTCGGAACGGGCGGTGCGGGCGGGCAGCTACGGCGCGGCGCCGGTGGTCTGCCCGGTGGGGCCGGAGGGCGGGGGGGAACTGGTGGAGGAAACCCTGAGTATACTCGAGGAACTGTTCAGCGATCAAAAACAGGAGTGATGGCAGCGATGAAAACAACCCTGGCAATCAAAGGCGGCACCCCGGTCATCGCGGCCGGCGCCATGCAGAAATGGCCGCCCATCGACGAGATCGACCGGCAACTGGTGCTGGCCTCCCTCGAGGGCAAGAACCACGCCTTCGGCCCCAACTGCACCGCCTTCGAGCAGGAGTTCGCGGCGTGGAATGGCAGCAAACACGCCATCACCACCAACTCGGGCACGGCGGCGCTGCACATGGGCATCGTCGCCTGCGGCTGCGGCACCGCCGACGAGGTGATTGTCACCGCGTACTCGTGGTCCTCCTCGGCCACCTGTATCCTGCACCACAGTTGTATCCCGGTGTTCGTGGACATCGACTTCGATACCGTCAACATCGACGTGAGCAAGATCGAGGCGGCCATCACCCCGCGCACCAAGGCCATCATCGTGGTGCACCTGCACGGCATCCCGGTGGCGATGGACCAGGTGATGGCCATCGCCCAGCGGCATGGCCTCAAGGTCATCGAGGACGCCTGCCAGGCCCACGGCGCCACCTACCAGGGCCGCAAGGTGGGCACCTGGGGCCACTGCGCCGCCTTCAGTTTCAACCAGAACAAATGCCTCTGTTCGGGGGAAGGCGGCATGTTTGTCACCGACGACGAGGAGATGCTGCGCAAGGCCCGGCAGTTGTGGTCCTTCGGCGAGACCCGCACCCCGACCCAGAGCCGCGATTACCATGTCTACGCCATGGGCTGGATGTACCGCAACAACGACCTGACCGCCGCCTTTGGCCGGGCCCAACTGACCAAACTCGACGGGTACCTGGCCGCCCAGCGCGCCAACGCCCGGGTGCTCGAGGAAGGGCTGCGCCAGGTGCCCGGTCTGATCCTGCCCACCGCCCCGCCGGGCGCGGTGCCCAACCAGTATAACTACACCCTGCGTTTCGATATGGAGGCGCTCGGGCACGCCGAGGACGCCAGCGCCTTCCGCTATCACATCGCTGAGGCGCTGCGGGCCGAGGGGGTGGAGACCGGGGTGTACCAGCCCTTCATCCTGCCGGCGATGACGGTGTTCCAGGCCAAGGACGGTTTCGGCCAGGGCCATCCCTGGTCTGCCCCGCAGGCCCGGCCGGTGGACTACGCCCTCGACCAGTATCCGGCGGCCCAGAAACACTGCGACCGCCACACCGGCATGACCACCCCCCTGCGGGCGCCCAATGGCCCGGAACTGGCAGCGCAGGTCGCCGAGGCCTTCCGCAAGGTGATGAGCAATCTGGACCAGTTGCAATGACGCCATCTATTCCCGCACCCACCCCCAACCAGACGAAAGGAAGGCGGCCATGATCAAACTCGCCTACGTCGCAGCCCCCGAACCGAACACCGCCAACACCCTGATGAAACAGGTCGGCGTTACCCATGCGGTGTACTATCCCAGTCTCGCCACCATCCCCAATGCCCCCGAAGACCAGCAGCCCTGGGGGTACGCCGCTCTGGCGCGGGCCAAGGCGGGTTTCGAGGCCATGGGTATGCAGATGTCGGTGATCGAGGGGCGGCCGCCGATGGAGAAGATCAAGCTGGGCCAGCCCGGCCGCGACGAGGAGATCGAGGTGGTGAACAAGTTTCTGCGCAACATGGGGGCGCTCAAGATCCCGGTGTGGTGCAGCATGTGGATGCCCATCCTCGGGGTGATCCGCACCGCCTACAACATCCCCACCCGCGCCGGGGCCCAGGTTTCGGCCTTCGACCATGCGCGGCTGCCCGACCGGGCCCTCACGGCGCACGGTGTGGTCAGCGAGGAGGAGCAGTGGGCCAACCTCAAGTACTTTCTCGAAAAAACCGTGCCCGTCGCCGAAGAGGCCGGGGTCAAGATGGCGATGCACCCGGACGATCCGCCGCTTTCGCCCATCCGCGGGGTGGCCCGCATCATCAGCACCGTCGAGAACTACCAGCGTATGCTCGACCTGGTTCCCAGCCCGATGAACGGCATCGGCCTGTGCCAGGGCAACTTCGCGCTGATGACCAAGGACCTGCCTGCGGTGATCCGCCACTTCGGCAAACAGGGCAAGATCCATTTTGTGCACTTCCGCGACGTGCGCGGCACCCCCGACAATTTCGTCGAGACCTTCCACGACGACGGGCAAACGGACCTGCTCGAATGCCTGCGGGCCTACCGCGATGTGGGCTACGAGGGGGTGATGCGGCCCGACCATTACCCGAAGATGGGCGACGCCGACTTCAACGACGAGCACACCATGGCCCGGCTCTTTGCGGTGGGGTACATCAAGGGCCTGCGCGAGGCGGTGTACGGCAAGATCCCGGAGTAGGAGCGGCCGGGGTCCAGGCTTGGCGCGGGGTGGAGAAAACGATAGTTTTGGAGTGGAAGAGCATCCCGGATGATGCCGGCAACCTAATTCTCACCAAGGAGAACGGATCATGGCAAAGGTAGGTGTGGTCGGGTTCGGCGTGATCGGCCAGCGGCTGGCCGATGGCGTCGCCCTGCAGAAAGACATGGAACTGGTGGGGGTGGCGGATATGGCGCCGACCCTGGCGGTGCGGGCGCTCAAGGAAAAGGGCATGCCCTACAAGCTGTACAACGCGGTTGCCGAGAACGCCGGACAGTTCGCCGAGGCAGGCATTCCGGTTGCCGGCACCCTGGAGGAACTGATCCAGAGTGTCGACATCGTGCTCGACGCCACCAGCGCCGGGGTGGGGGCCAAGAACAAAGAGCTGTACAAGAAGTACGGCAAGAAGGCGATCGTCCAGGGCGGCGAAAAGGACAGCGTTGCCGACGTGTTTTTCCATGGGTACGCCAACTATGCCAAAGGCCTGGGCGCCACCTTCCTCAAGTTGACCTCCTGCAACACCACTGGGTTCATCCGCGCCATCGACTGCCTCGATCGCGCCGTCGGGGTCAAGAAGGTCGCCGTCACCATCGTGCGGCGGGTCGCCGATCCGGGTGACTACCACCGCGGTCTGACCAATGGGGTGCAGGTGGACAAGGCCCCCAATCACCAGTGTGTGGACCTGATGGCCATCATGCCGCACATCGACGCCACCGGCATCCTGGTGCACGCCCCGGTCACCCACGGGCATATCATCACCCTGGTGGTGAGCACCAAACGCAAGGTCGAGAAGGAGGAGGCCCTGGGCCTCTTCAAGAAGCACCCTCGCATCCGGGTGGTGCGCCTGGCCGACGGGTTCCAGGGCAATGCCTCGCTCTTCAAGTACGCCCGCGATCTGGGCAACCCGCGCGGCGATATGTACGAGATCGGGCTCTGGGACGAGACCATCGTCAATTCGGGCGACGATCTCATGTTCGCCATCAACGTGCCCCAGGAAGCGGTGGTGATTCCCGAGACCATGGACGGCATCCGCGCCGCCCTGAAGATGCAGACCGACCCCGCCGAGGGGGTAGGGAAGACCAACACCTATCTGGGCATGGGCAAGTGGATGGTCTGATCCAGGCCGCCCTGCGTTGAAACCCCGCGGCCACCGGCTCAGGTTCCGGTGGCCGCGGGCCCTTTTCTCCCCGAGCAGCCCTGCTGCTTTTCCAGCCGCCAGACACCAGGGGAACCAGTATGGAAACACCGGGCAAACCGCGCATCCGCTCCATCGAGGACTTCGAGTACCAGGGGAAAACCGTGCTCCTGCGGGTGGATATCAATTCCCCCATCGATCCGGTGAGCAAGAAGATCGTCAACGACAACCGCATCACCATGAGCCTGCCGACCATCGAGTACCTGGTCAGGAAGGGCGCCAAGGTGGCGATGATTGCCCACCAGGGCGACACCCTGGATTACCAGAACCTGATCCCCCTGGCCGAGCACGCCGAGAAACTGAGCCAGAAGCTGGGCATGGCGGTGGCCTATATCGACGACGTGGCCGGCCCGGCAGCCCAGGCGGTGGTGAAGAGCCTGCGGCCCGGCCAGATCGTGCTTTTGGGCAACCTACGCTATCTCGCCGAGGAGATCTCCTCCTTCGAGAACGTGGTCAAGCTGAAGCCCGAGGAGATGCTCCACACCTTCCTGGTGCGCCACCTCGCCCCCCTGGCCGACTACTATGTGAACGACGCCTTTGCCGCCGCCCACCGCAGCGCCCCCTCGATGGTGGCCTTTCAGGAGCTGCTGCCCTCGGCCGCCGGCTTCCTCTTCTTCAACGAGATCTCCGCCCTGACCAAGGTGCTCGAGGGTCCGGAGCGGCCGGCGGTATTTGTGCTGGGTGGACTGAAGATCTCCGACGCCTACGGCATGATGGAGCAGGTGCTGAAGCGGGGTACGGCAGACCGGATCCTGGCCTGCGGCGTGACCGGCATGGTGATGCTGATGGCCAAGGGGTACAAGCTGGGACAGGCCGCCGAAAAATTTCTCAAGGATCGCTCCCTGGACGTGTTTCTGGAGCAGTCCAAGGAGTTTCTCCGCGACTACCCGGACAAGTTTGTACTGCCCCTGGACCTGGCCTACGAGCAGGAGGGCCGGCGGATGGAGGTGGGTATCGAGCAATTGCCGGTGGAGGCGATGTTCCCCGACATCGGGCGCCGGACCATCGAGCTCTTCAAGCAGGAGATCGGGCGGGCGGGCACCATCTTCGTCAACGGCCCGGCCGGCGTCTACGAAAACCCCCTCTTCGCCGAGGGCACCCGCGAACTGTGGACCGCCATCGCCAAGGCCAAGGGGTATTCGGTGGTCGGCGGCGGCGACAGTGTCAGCGCCACCGAGAAGTTTGTGGACCCCAAGCAGATCAACTACATCTGCACCGCGGGCGGGGCCATGGTCCGCTTCCTGTCCGGCGACAAGCTGCCGCTGATCGCGGCGATGGAAAAGGCCTACCAGCGCCAGTAGCCCCTGGACGCCGCGCCCACCACGAGAAACCCCCGAAGACCTTGCCGGTCCCGGGGGTTTTTCTATGGCGGTGCGGCAGGGCGGGCGCCGCCGCTCAATCCCCCTCTCCGGGCGGCAGGCCGGCCCGGAACTCCACCTCGCAGGTGGGGCAGAGGTCGTAGGCCAACTGCGGCAGATCGCGGTCGCTGAAAAGGCCGAGGTGGCTGAGGGCCTCTTCGACTTCCACCCACTTCCCCTGGGAAAGGTTCACCCGGTTGCACCAACTGCAGATCCTCAGCCGTTCCTGGGTGCGCGCGCCACCCGGACCGAGGACCGCTACGGGGGGGCGGGGCTCGGCGTGCAAAAGCCGGCTGACGAAATCCACCGACTGGTCGGGATAGGCGTGGACCTCCAGTTGCATGAAGCGGCGTTCGCCGGGGCCGTCGCAGCGGAAGGGCAGCACCACCCACTGTTGGGTCCGGCGCACCCGTTTGAGCAGCAGTTCAAAGAGGTGGCGCAGCTCCTCTCCCACGAGGTACCGCCAGAGGGGTTGTCCGATCACCTCGGCAGGGTCCAGGCCAACCCCGTTGTTGGCGGCGGCAAAAGCGGCCCAGGACTTGTTCACGGCCGTGAGGTGATCGCGGGCATCGATGCGGTAGCGGACAGGCTCCATCTTTGTTTCCTGGCAGGTGGCTGGTTTCGGGGGCAGGGTTGGGACCTCACCCCTAATATTGCGAACCATCTCCGGTTGTCCAGCCCTGGCCGCCGTGTTTTTGTTTTTCGCGGTGATCCACCTATATTGGCCGGCTATGAAACCCCTCCTACTTCTCAGCGCGGCGCTCCTGCTCGGTGCTGCTTGCCTCGCCCGGGCCCAGAACCAGGTGCTCGAACTGGATGGCAAGGCGGCGTACGTGCAGTTGCCCGGCAGCAGCTTCGACCACCTCGAAGAAGCCACGGTCGAGGCCTGGGTCCGCTGGGATGAGTGGAGCCCCTTTTCCCAGTGGTTCGCCGCTGGCATCGATCAGGGATGGCGGGCCATGGGCATCAACCACTTCGATGCCTCCGCAGTGCTGCAGTTTTTCATCTATACGGGCAAGGAGCAGGTGCAGGTTCTGCCGGTTTCCGCGAGCCTGGCGCTGGGGCAGTGGTGCCATCTGGCCGCCGTCACCGGCAAAGAGGGCATGCGCTTTTATCTCAATGGGGTGTTGGTGGCGGAGAACGCCTATCCGGGCAGCTTCGCCGTCCTCGGCGGGACTCCGGACACCTAACGTCGCCGCCGGACCTGGTGAGTCTGGTTGAAGGAGAGGATGAAATTGAGAATATTGACATAACCGAGGCAGGCGTCGCGGCGGGGCCATCTGGGTCTCGCCGCCCGAGCGGGTGAAGGCCAAACGAGGTCCCTCAAAAGGGGGGTATATGCGGTACGCAACGCTGGGCAGAACCGGATACCGGGTGTCCCGCCTAGGTTTCGGCGCCATGCGCCTGCCAATGCAGGGCGACCTGGTGGACCGCGACCTGGCCATCCCCATGATCCACCGCGCCTTTGAGGCCGGGCTCAACTACATCGACACCGCCGTGGGGTATTGCGGCGGGGACAGCCAGCGGGCGGTGGGGGAGGCCCTCAAAGGTTGGAGGGAGCGGATCGTGGTCTCCACCAAGAATCCCTACTACGGCCCGGACGAGAAGGCGTGGTGGCAGAACCTCGAGGACAGCCTCGAGCGCTTGCAGGTGAGCTACATCGATATCTACAACACCCATGGCGTGAATGCCAAGCGTTTTGCCGAAGAGGTGCAGCCCCGCCTCAGCCAGTGGCTGGCAAGGGCCAGGGACCAGGGCCTGATCCGCCATATCTGCACCTCCTTCCACGACAACAACGAGGCCCTGCGCCAGATCGTCGACGCTGGGTTCTACGACGTCATCACCCTGCAGTACAATACCCTCGACCGCCAGCTCGAGGACGGCATCGCCTATGCGGCGGAGAAGGGCATCGGCATCGTGGTCATGGGGCCGGTGGGCGGCGGGCGCCTGGGTGCTCCCAACGAGGAACTCGCCCGGCTCCTGCCCGAGATCAAGCGTATGCCCGAACTGGCCCTGCGTTTTGTGCTCGCCAATCCCCATATCACCCTCGCCCTCTCCGGCATGAGCACCCTGGCACAGGTGGAGGAGAACCTGGCCGTGGCCGCCGATGGGCGGGCCCTGGCGCCTGGCGAGGTGGAGCTCATCCGGCAGCAGCTCGACCGCCTCAAGAACATGGCCGACACCTACTGCACCGGCTGCGGCTACTGTCTGCCCTGCTCCCAGGAGGTGAATATCCCGCGCATCTTCCGGTTGTACAACGATGCACGGGTCTACGGTCTGGGGCCCTACGCCCGGGAGCAGTACGCCCGCTGGGGCCGCCAGGCGCCGGAGGGAGGGAAGCTGGCCGACGCCTGTATCGAATGCGGCGAGTGTGAAGCCAAATGCCCGCAGCACATCCCCATCCGCGACCAGCTCAAGGAAGCCCAGTCCTACCTGGCCGCCGCGCCTTAGGCACGAAGGATGCCTGCAGACCCTCAACGCTGGAGGAGTGACCGTGGCAAAGATCGGCATCGGAATTCTGGGTGGGGGCGGGATACTCGGAGCCCATGCGCCGAGTTACCAGAAGGTCTCCCGCCTGTGCCAGGTGGTGGCGGTGGCGGAGCCGGATACCTCGCGGCACGAGCGCATCCGCCAGTTGCTCGGCCCACAGGTGCAGCTGTATCAGGACTACCGCGAGGTCATCGCCCTGGAGGCGGTGGCAGCGGTGGATATCGTGCTGCCGCACTACCTGCACCTGCCGGCCACCGTGGCCGCTGCCAGGGCGGGCAAACCGGTGTTGGTCGAGAAGGTCATGGGCCGGAATGTGTACGAGTGCGACCGCATGATCGAGGCCTGTGCCAAGGCCGGGGTTTCCCTCACCGTCTGCCACGACCGCCGCTACGACAGCCAGTGGATGGCCCTGAAGGAGGTGGTGGACTCGGGGGTGCTGGGGGAGATCTTCTACTGGAAGCTCGAGCACAACCAGAACGTGGTTTTCCCGCCCGAGAGCTGGGTCCGTTCCCGCGACGGCCTGGGTGGCGGCGCGGTGATGAGCTGCCTGACCCACCAGATCGACGCCCTGCGCTGGTACGGCGGCGAGTTCGAGAGTGTGACCTGTATGACCCGCGTCATCCCGGAGCGCATGGAGGGCGAAACCATCGGGGTGATCGCCGCCCGGATGCAGTCGGGGGCCCTGGCCAACCTGTCGATCAACTGGTTCACGCGCTCGCATCGGGCCGGGCCAGACGCCCTGTGGTACGAGGTGGTGCAGGTCTGCGGCCGGCAGGGGGAAGCCTACTTCATGTCGGGGCGCGGCACCTTTGTGCTGCTGCACGAGCCGGCCGACCGCAGGGCGGTGCGGAAGTACGGCGCCGAGGCCCTGGAACGCTTCGTCCGGGTGCCGGCCGGGACCTGGGGCGGGCACGAGCGTTGCATCGGCGAATGGGTGAAGAGCCTGGGCGGGAAGCGGGCGCAGCTCCTCACCGATGGGCGGGAGGTGCGGGGCACCGTGGAGGTGGCGGAAGCGGCATATCGCTCCGCCGAGAGCGGCCGGACCGTGAAGCTGCCGATCAAACCGCGGCCCTGGCGGAACAGCTCAAAGAGCAAGCTGGGGCCGGCGCAGCCCAAACAGAGCGCCCTCGCCGACTATGTCGTGGGTGCCGGAGGCCGCTCATGAAAGTGGGGCTCGACACCTTCACCATCCGCGAGCTGAACCTCGATCCCTTCCAGACCCTCGACTTCGTCGTGGCTCACCGGCTCGAGGGGGTGCAGTTCGGCGGGGTGCGCGGCCTGAGCCCCACCCTCGACCGGGGCCGGCTGCGGGAGATCCGCGCCCAGGCCGACCGCCTGGGATTGTACTCCCATGTCTCCATCCCCCTCTGCAATCCGCACCTGGTGGCCGGACCCATCGAGGCGCATCTGGCCGGGCTGGTCGAGGAGATCGAGGCGGCGGCCAGCGCTGGCTGGCACGAATTACATTCGGCGCTGGGCGGCGGCCCGGAGCGCTACGAGCACCCGGTGGCCTGGACGCAGCACCTGGCGGATTCGGCCGCCTTCATCCGCAGGCTCGGGCCGGTGCTGCGGCAGCAGCACAGCCGCATCAACCTCGAGACCCACGGGGATGCGACCACCTTCGAGCTGGTCCGCCTGGTCGAGGACGTCGGACCGGACATCGCCGGCATCTGCCTGGACACGGCCAACGTGCTCTGCCACGCCGAGGACCCGGTCTGGGCCGCACGCCGCGCCGCGCCGTACACCCATCTGACCCACACCAAGGACGGGATTCTCTTCTTCTCCCCGCGCGGGTACACCCGCCAGGGCCGCCCGCCCGGCCAGGGGTGCCTGGACTGGGCGCATATCCTGCCGGTCCTGGCCGAATACGCCCCGGATTTGCCGCTTTCCATCGAAGACCACAAATGGCTCTTCGAGTTCGCCATCTTCGAGAAACGCTGGCTGGCCCTGCACCCGGACCTGAGCCTCGAGGAATTGGCCCGCGTGGTGCGGCTCGCCTGGCAGGGCGAGGCGGCCATCCACTCGGGGGCGCTGGCCAATCCTGAGGCCTACGAGGCCATCCCCTTCCTGGCGCAGCTGGAGGAGCGCATCGGCGCCGGCCGCGACTTTTTGCTGGCGCTGCTCCAGCGCCAGGGGCTGCGTTAACCTGCTGCAGCGGCTCTCACTCGGCGTGCGCCCGGGGGTAGGGGTGAAACGCGCCGGGGGCTGCGGGAATCCTTTTCCGGGGTGCCCTCGCGCACCATGGCGTCGCCGTGGCAGTAACCGCCCGTTTCCTGTCAGTGCTGCTTCACCAGCAATTTCCCGCGCACCATATTCATGCCGCAGGTGAAGGTGAACTCCCCGGCCTGGGTAGGGGTGAACTCGACCGGCACGGTTTTGCCGACCGGCAGGTGGCGGGTGATGCCGAAGTCGCCAAAGACCACCTGTTCGGTGCAGGAACCAGCCTCCTCCCGCCGGAAGAGCAGGCGCACCGGCCGGCCCTGCACCACAGCGATGCGATCCGGCGAGTACCCGCCTTTCACCCGCACCTCCACCTCCTGCACAGCGTTGGCGCCGGCAGTCGCCCGGGTGGCGTCCCGCGCACCGAAGAAGAACCACAACACCAGAGCGATAAGTCCCGCTCCGCCGAGGATCGCGGCGATTTCTATTGTTTCCATATCTCAACTCCTTTCCACAGTGAAACCCCGCAGCCGCAGGGCGTTGGTGAGGACGCTGACCGAGGATAGGGCCATGGCCAGCGAGGCGATGATCGGGCTGAGCAACCAGCCGGTGAAGGGGTAGAGCACCCCCGCGGCCAGCGGAATGCCCAGCACGTTGTAGATGAAGGCAAAGAAGAGGTTCTGCTTGATGTTCCTGGTGGTCGCCCGCGACAGGGCGATGCTGGCCGCCACCCCGTGCAGGTCGCCCCGCACCAGGGTGATGTCCGCGGCTTCCATGGCCACGTCCGTGCCCGTGCCCATGGCGATGCCCAGATCCGCCTGGGCCAGGGCTGGCGCATCGTTGATGCCGTCGCCCACCATCGCCACTACCTCACCCGCAGCCTGCAGCTTCTCGATCACCTGGCTTTTGCCCTCGGGCAAGATCTCGGCCCGCACCTCGTCTATACCCACCTGGCGGGCGATGGCCTCGGCGGTGCGGCGGTGGTCGCCGGTCAGCATCACCACCTTGAGGCCGAGCCGCTGCAGGCGCGCTACGGCGTCTCGCGACGAGTCCTTGGGTGGATCGGCAATGGCGATCAGGCCGGCGAAGCGGCCGTCCACCGCGACGAAGACCGGGGTCTTGCCCTGATCGGCGAATTGCAGCGCGACGGCCCGGTCCGGCGGTATACCTCTCTGGAGCAACAGGGCCTCGTTGCCGACCAGCAGTTGGCGTCCTTCGACCGCGGCCTCGACGCCCAGGCCGGCCAGCGCCTCGAAGTGCTGGGGGGAGGCCAGCTTCAGGCCGCGTTCCGCCGCCGAGTGCAGGATAGCTTGGCCCAGCGGGTGCTCGCTGCCCTGTTCCGCCGAAGCGACCAGGCGCAGCAATTCGTCCTCGCCCAGGCCCTGTGCCGCGATGTCGGTGATCCGCGCTTCCCCGCGGGTGAGGGTGCCGGTTTTGTCGAGGACCACGGTGGTCAGCCGATGGGCGGTCTCCAGTGCCTGGCCCCCTTTGATCAGGATGCCCTGTTGTGCTCCCCGGCCGGTGCCCACCATGATCGCCGCCGGTGTGGCCAGGCCCAGGGCGCAGGGGCAGGCGATGATGAGCACCGAGACGAAGGCCGAGAGCGCCATGGCTAGGCGCGTTTCATCGGGGGCCGCCACGAACCACACCACCGCGGCAGCGATGGCCAGGCAGAGCACGATGGGCACGAAATACCCCGAGACCTGGTCGGCCAGGCGCTGGAGGGGGGCCTTGCTGCCCTGGGCTTGCTGCACCAGGCGCACGATCTGCTGCAACACGGTGTCGCCGCCGACCTTGGTGGCGCGGAAGCGGAAGGAGCCGGTTTTGTTCAGGGTCGCCCCGATCACCGTGTCTCCTGCCTTTTTGGTTGCGGGCAGAGGTTCGCCGGTGAGCATGGATTCATCCACAGTGGACTGGCCGTCCACCACCTGGCCGTCTACCGGCACCTTTTCCCCAGGCCGCACCAGGACCAGATCCCCGACGCGGACCTCGGCGATGGGCACCTCCAGTTGTAGCCCCTCGCGTTCGATCCGCGCGGTCCTGGCCTGCAGGCCGATCAGGGCGCGGATCGCCCCGCCGGTGCGGTTGCGGGCCCGCAGTTCGAGCAGACGCCCCATCAGGATCAGGGTGATGATGAGGGCTGCGGCCTCGAAGTACACCGGCGCCGGCGCTTCCTGGGCGTGTGCCCCATGGCCGGTGAGGTCTGGAAGCACCAGTTGTGGTGCCGCGGTGGCCACGGCGCTGTAGAGAAAGGCCGACAGGGTGCCGAGGGCCACCAGGGTGTTCATATCCGCCGCCCGGTGCCGGGCCGCGTTCCAGGCGCCGGCGAAGAACTCGCCGCCCCCCCAGAAGAGCACCACACTGGTCAGAGCCAGTTCCAGCCAGTAGCGGCCGGGGAAATCCAGGGCTGCCGCCAGTGCGGGCACCAGGTGACCTCCCATCTCCATCAAGGCGACGGGCAGGGACAGGATCAGGGCGAGCAGGAACCTCGTCCGCTGCTGGCGGTACTCTGCCAGGCGGGCCTGGGTCTCGCCGTCCTCCTCCGCCACCGGGGCAGCGGTGGTCGTCTCCTCCGGGGCGATGGTTTCGTACCCCATCTCGTGCACCACCTCGCGCAGCGACTGGGACGTGGCCGACTGCGGGTCGTAGAACACCGTGGCCCGCCCGGTGGCGAAGTTGACGCTGGCCTGGTTCACCCCCTCAGTCTGGCTGAGGGTGCTCTCGATGCGGGCGGCACAGGAGGTGCAGTGCATCCCCAGGACCGGCAGGTCACACCGTTCCTCCTGGTGCTCGGTCCGCGGTTCCGGTGGGGCCTGGTTGGCTGTTGTTGCGCTAGTCATGGTTGTGCTCCTCAACTCTTCAGGAACCGGGAGAGGGCCGCCTGCACTTCGGCGAGCAGCTCCTGCTGGCTCATGGGTTTGGCATGGGGGTGCTCGTGGTCGGTGCCGTGCCCCATCACACAGGATTCCAGGTGCTGGCTCAACAGCTCGACGCCCAGGGCATCGAGGGCGGAGCGCACCGCCGCGATCTGGTCGAGCACCTCCACGCAGTAGCGCTCCTCATCGATCATGCGTTGGATACCGGTTACCTGGCCGGCGATACGACTGGCACGGGTTTTCAGCTTTTTGCGTTTCTCGGGATTCATCTTCGTCTCCTTTTCGGTCCATAATACCCCCCAGGGGTATACTGTATGCAAAAATATACCCTGGGGGGGTATATGTGTCAAGGCCATTTTTGAGGGGAGTGGGGTGGAGATCGATCGGTTCAGGCGCAGGGCCGGAACCGTATTGGTCGCGGGCGGTCTATTCTTTACCTTCTTGCTAGATGAAAAAGCTGATCGCTGCCCTGACCGCGGCCTCATACTTGTTCAGTTTCACGGTCTGCCTGTGTTACTCCCTGGCGACGGGGGATCTTCACGCCTCCGTGCCGGTGTTCGCCGGGCCGGCGGCGATGCCCCACCCGCACGCGGAGACCACCTGTCGCGACGGCGTGCGCGATGGCTGCGATCCCGCTGAATCCCACCACCACTCGGACGCGTCTGAAACCTGCTGCGTCGCCTTCTCGGCGAAGGCGTCGGGCATCGAGGTCGTGTCCTATGCCGGGCCATCACCTGGCGACTACAGCCCTCTGCACTTGCCCCTGGTATCCGGGTTCGCCCAGTCCCTGGGGCGGCCCATGCCCCGCCACCGGAATCACAGCCCGCCTGGTCTCATTGCGCCAGATCCCTCCCATTCCCCTGTTGGTTCCCGCGCTCCGCCGCTCTGCTGAGCCTTGGGGCTCGTTTTGGCCTCTTCTCCCGCACTACCTCTGATCTGTTGAAGTGCCCCTCCCGGGGTTGCGGTTGTCCCTAACCCGGGGACGCCGGGTACTGCCCGTCATCATTGCACCCAATACTAGGAGACTACCTGATGAAGACCTATTGGTTGGCCGGTCTTTCGATCCTGGCCTTCAGCGCCGTGTCCCAAGCCCACGAGGAACATGCCGCCGCCCACACCCAGGCCAGCAGTGCTGCCGTGCCGGCCGTCCAGCAACCCGCATCGGCCGAGGTGCCCGCCACCCAGGAGCAGATCACCGTCAAAGGCGAGATTCTCGACCTGGCGTGTTACCTCGACCACGGCGGCGAGGGTGCGGGCCATGCCAGTTGCGCCCAGACCTGTGTGGAGAGCGGCTTGCCGGTGGGTATCAAGGACGAGCAGGGCAAGGTCTACCTGCTGATCGGCGAGCATAAGCCGCTGAACAAGACCCTGGCCCCCTATGCCGGCAAAACCATCACCGTGCGGGGCAAGGCTGTCAGTCGTGCGGGGATCAACATGATCGCCAACGCCGAAGTGGTGGAATAAGCGGCCATGCCGCCCGCAGCCGACCTGCGCTTGTTCGTCCAGCACCTCAGGCAACCCGAATACGTACATCTACTGCTGAATGCATGGCCCGTCTACGGGATGGCGGCCGGCGCCTTCATGTTGCTGTGTGCCCTGGCATGGGGACAGGAACAGGCCCAGCAGATCGCCCTGGGCTGGCTGGTGCTGATGGGGGCGGCCAGTCTGCTGGCCGTATACTATGGTCAGCAGGGCTACGACCGGGTCCTCGCCATGTCGAACCGGGAAGCGCAGCAGTGGTTGATGGTCCACATGCGCCGTGCCGAGGCCTGGGCGTGGGTGTTCTACGTCACGGGTGCGGTGGCTGGCGGCGCCTTGGCCGCCAGGCGCTGGCAGCCGCGGTTGGCGCAATTCCTGGGAATATTGGCCTGTGTCCTGGCCCTGTGGTCCTCAGTTCTGGGAGGATGGATCAGCCAGGCAGGGGGGCAGGTGCGCCATGGCGAATTCCGCGAAGGCCCCCCAACAGCAGAGGAATTGCTCCTCGGTAACGAGCAGGCACACTGATATCTACCAACAATCATCAGACGAGGTAATTATGAAACGCAGATCGATCCTGACCCTTTGGGTGCTGCTGGCCGGCGCATTGGCGGGCAGTGCGGTATCCCTGGCTGGCTGTAGTGATTCCTCCAAGCCGACAGCGGTCGGCATGGAAACGGGAATCGAGCAATCGGCAACAACCGCAACCTACGCCTTGACCCTCGAGATCGGCCCATCGGAGAAGATGCTGACCCCTGAGGAGGCCAGGACGGCCACGAGCGGGGAGGTGATGGTCAGTGGCGAGATGGCGATGGCGATGTCCGGTATGGCGACAACGCAGCACCTGGAGGTGTTCGTCAAGGACCGGAAAAGCGGCGCCATAGTCAGTGACCAACCGGTGACCATCAAGGTTAGCAACGAGGCTACCAAGGAAGAAACGGTCGTGCCCGTGGCAATGATGTACGGTTTGAGCGAAGGCACTGCCGACACCCACTTCGGCAACAACGTCATGCTGATGCCCGGCAACTACACCATCGCCGTCGCGGTTGGCAGCGAGCAGGCAATCTTCATGGTCACCATGCCATAGGGAACCTCTGCCTTTTGGGCGCGGCCACCTGTCAACGGGCGCCGGGTTTTCCCGGCGTCCGTTGGCAGAAGCAGGAGGTATGCCACTTGCGTATACCGCTCCCCAATCGCTTCGTCAACCGCAGGGAACTGAGTGGTGTTCGCTCCAAGGTCGCTGTTGCGGCCTGCGAAGTCGTCGCCCAACCAATCTGAGGAGGAGCTCATGGATACCGTCGAACTGACTTCTGGCCACCCGATGCCGCTGCTGGGCCTGGGCACGTGGGAACTCGAGGGGGCGCGATGCACCCAGGTGGTCCGGCAGGCCCTGGACCTGGGGTACCGGCACCTCGATACCGCCTTTATGTACCGGAACCAGGAGGCGGTGGGCAAAGCCCTGGCCGAGAGCGGGGTGGACCGAGCGGAGGTTTTCTTAACCACCAAGATCTGGAGCGACTCGCTCCGGCGCGATGCCGTGCTGAAGCAGTTCGAGGAGTGCCTGGAGATGTTGCGCACGCCCTACGTGGACCTGCTGCTCATCCACTGGCCCAACGAGGAGGTGCCCCTGGCGGAAACACTGGGGGCCTTCAACATCCTCCAC
>JADZBP010000165.1 GCA_020852055.1 Candidatus Latescibacterota bacterium | reverse complement strand
GGCGCCGCCTTCCTGGGCCGCCCGCGAAAAGGCCTGGGCCTGCAGGGTGCTCTCGGCGCCAGTGCTGATGATCACCGGTCCGCGGCCCTTGGCGAAACCCACCAGCCTGGCCGGCAACCCCAGGCGCTCCTGGGCGCTGAGCCGCAGGAGATCGGAGACCAGGGCCAGGCAGAAACCCTGGGCCCCGGTGGCAAAGAGCCAGTCGATCTGCGCTTCGAGGGCGCCGTAATCGATGCTCAAGTCGGTGTTGTAGGGCATGTGGACCACGGGCAGGACGCCCTGGATTTTCTGGCTCATGGTTTTTCTCCTCTGCCATGGCGCACCACCCCCAGCAGCAACGCCTGCAGCGGGGAAGTGGCGGCACACAAGTAGTGACTGAATTTCCGTCCGCCCCGGTACCGGGGCTCGCGGCCGTCGCGCAGCATACAGCGGGCTCCGGCCTCCTCGGCGACGAGCGAGGGTGGCCCCACATCGTAGATAGCCACCTGCCGGGTCAGGTAGGCGCAGAGCTGCCCTTCGGCGATGCGGGTGAGCACCAGCGCCGCCCCGATGGGAAACTCGCGCGGCTCGTACTCGGGCCGGAAAGCCGCCTGGTAGGGCCGGGCCTTGGCGGAGACGTAGACCTGCCGGGTGCGGGGCTTGGCCCCCAGGCGCAACCGCCGCGGCCGGCTCTTTCCCTCTTGCACAAAGGCGCCCTGGCCGCGCACCGCAGTGAAGATCTTGTCCTCGCTGGGGCGGGCCACAATCGCCGCCACCATGCGCCCCTCCCGCGCCAGGCCCAGGGAGATATGGTAGGGCTCGTCGCCGCGCTGGTAGTGGATGGTGCCGTCGATGGGATCGAGGATGAGGGTGTACTCCTCGCTCTTGCCGGCAAAGCGCCGCCGCAGCGGGGTGGCCTCTTCGGCGATGCAGCCGATGCCGGGAAAGTGGTCGAGCACCACGCTGAGGATCAGGTCCTGTAAAGCGCAGTCGAGCACCGTCAACACCCCCGAGGCCTGCTGGGCCACGCGACCGGTCAGCCGGGTGTCGGGGGCCTTGCCGATATCGGCCACCTTGCCGTAGAAGATCAGCGAGGCCTCGGCGCACTGGCGCACCACCGGCAGCAGGGTGCGGACAAAAAGCTCTGGATCGATAGGTTTGGGCATAGACTCTGGCTCAGGAAAATGCCCGAACCACCGAAGTGGCCGGGCATTTTCCCGCATAACTTGGGGTGGTGGAAGCCGGCTCAGCCGGCGGCGTCCTGGTGTTGCTTTGCGGCCTGCTGCAGGGCGGCGGCCACGCGGTCTGGACTCATGGGCAGATCGGCGAGCCGCACCCCCACCGCGTGGTAGATGGCGTTGGCGATGGCGGCCATGGGCGGCACGATGGCCACCTCGCCCACCCCGCGGATGCCGTGCGGGCTGCCGGGGTTGGGCACCTCGACCAGGATGGTCTCGATCATGGGCAAGTCGAGGGAGGTGGGCAGACGGTAGTCGAGGAAGCTGGAGTTGGCCAGGGTGCCGTCGGCGTTGTAGAAATAACCTTCCGAGAGGGCCCAGCCAATACCTTGCACCGCCCCGCCCTGGAGCTGGCCCTCGACGTAGCTGGGGTGGATGGCCTTGCCCACGTCCTGCACCGAGGTGTAGCGCAGGATCTGAACCTTGCCGGTCTCCGGGTCCACCTCGACATCGACCACGTGGGTGCCAAAGGCGTTGCCCGGGCTGGGGGCGTTGATCGACCCTTTGCCGAGGATGGGACCGCCGGTGCCGCCCTGCTGGGCCGCCACCTCCTTGAGGGTGGTGCGTTTGGCGGCATCGGTCTTGCAGACAAACTGCCCGTCTGAATACTCCACCTGGTCGGCCCCCACCTCGAGCATCTTGGCCGCCCGCTTGCACATCTCCTGCTTGAGATCCTGAGCGGCCAGATAACAGGCATGCCCGGTGGAGTAGGTGACCCGGCTGCCGCCCGTGCCGTCGGTGTAACCGATGGAGTCGGTGTCGACCACCATGGGGTTGACCTCGTCGGCCTTCAGTCCCAGCTCCTCGGCGATGATCATGGCCATCGCCGCGCGCGAGCCGCCGATATCCACCGAGCCTTCGAGCAGGTTGATGGTGCCGTTGGGGTTGAGGCTGAGGGTGGCCACCGACTGGCCGCCGCCGTTGAACCAGAATCCGGAAGCCACCCCGCGGCCCCGGTGGGCGCCTTTGAGCGGCGACTGGTAGTGCTCGCTCTGCCGGGCCGCTTCGAGGGTCTCCTCACAACCGATGCGTTTGAAGACCACCCCGTCGGCGCGGCGCGTGCCCTCTTTCGAGGCGTTGCGCAGCCGGAACTCCAGCGGATCGAGGCCCAGCTTCTCGGCCACTTCGTCGATCACCGTCTCCGAGGCAAAGGCCGCGTTGGGCGCGCCCGGAGCCCGGTAGGCGCTCGACTTGGGCTTGTTCACCAGCACGTCGTAGGCGTCGATCTGGAGGTTCTCGATGTTGTAGGGGGTGAACATACACAGGGCGCCAGCCCCCACCGCCGAACCGGGGAAGGCCCCGGCCTCGTAGGCCATGGTCGCCTGGGCGGCGACGATCTTGCCGTCGCGGGTGGCCCCGATCTTGGCCTTGATGTAGGAACCCGGACCAGGCCCCGTGGCCATGAAGACCTCGGCGCGGCTCATCACCATCTTCACCGGCTGGCCCGTCTTGTGGGAGAGGATGGCCGCCGCCGGTTCCATGTAGATGGGAAACTTGCCGCCAAAGCCGCCGCCAATCTCGCAGGGGATGACCTTCACCTTGGAGACGGGCACCTGCAGCACCTCGGAGACCTGGGCGCGGATGTCGAAGGGGCCCTGGGTGCTCACCCAGACCGTGACCGAGTCATCCTTCTTCCACAGCACCGTGGTGTTGTGCGGCTCGATGTAGCCCTGGTGCACGGTGGCGGTGGTGAACTCACGCTCGATCACCACCTCGGCCCGGGCAAAGGCCTGCTCTGCATTGCCCAGGGTGGTGCGGTTGTGACTGGCGATGTTGCTTTTCTTGCCGGTGTCCTCGCCCAGGGCGCGCATGGTGCGGTTCTCGTCGATCAGCGGGGCGCCGTCCTTCATCGCCTCGCGCACATCGACCACCGCCGGCAGGGGCTGGTAGTTCACCACGATCAGTTCGAGGGCTTCCTCGGCGATGTGGGGGCTGATGGCGGCCACCGCCGCCACCGCGTGGCCCTGGTAGAGCACCTTGCCCGAGGCCAGGGAGTTGCGGGCCACCTCGCGGAGATCGACGTTGGTCTCGCCGATCTGGCTCCGCTTGCTGCCCACCGTCTGCACCAGATCCTCGGCCGTGACCACCGCGCGTACGCCGGGCAGTTCGAGGGCTTTGCTGGTGTCGATGGAGAGGATGCGGGCGTGGGCATGGGGGCTGCGCAGCACCTTGCCGTAGAGCAGGCCCGGGAGACGCACGTCGGCCCCGTACACGGCCCGGCCCGTGACCTTGTCCACCCCGTCGTGGCGCACCGGGCGGGTGCCGATCACCTTGAACTTACCGCTGCCAGTATAATCGGGATTGTTCGACTTGGAGGCTTCCATCTATGGCTCGCTCCTTGGTTGGTTCATTATTAGGGGTTTGGCCCGTCTATCCTACGGAATCACCCTGGCCTTGTCAATGCGGGCGGACTGGCCTGCAGCCGGCCTGAAAGCGTAGCTTATACCCTCATGGAATCACCCGTCCCGTGGGAGGAGGCCCCCCCCTTCCCCTCACTGCCCGAAAACCAGGTCCAGGTCTGGCAGACGGCCCTGCCGCAGACCGACGAGCAGGCCGCCTCCTTCCTGCCCCTGCTCTCCCCCGACGAAACCGAACGGACCGGCCGTTTCCTGGTAACCCGCTCCCGCGCCGCCTTTGCCGGTGCCCGCGGCACCCTGCGCCTGCTCCTGGGGGCTTACCTGGATAGCGACCCTCGCCAGTTGCGTTTCTGCTACAACCCCCAGGGCAAACCCGCCCTCGAAGACCACGACCTCTGCTTCAATCTCTCGCACTCCCGGGGCCTGGCCCTCTATGCCTTCAGCCGCCGCCTGCCACTGGGCGTCGATGTCGAGTGCCTGCGCCCCGCCGCAGCCAGCGCCCAGATCGCCCGCCGTTTCTTCTCTCCCCGCGAGGTGGCCGCCCTGGAGGACATGTCACCGGACCGCCATACCGAGGCTTTCTTCACCTGCTGGACCCGCAAGGAAGCCTACCTCAAGGCGCGGGGCGAGGGCCTGAGCCTGGGCTTGCGGCGTTTCGCCGTCTCGCTCGACGGGCCGGCGCGCCTGCTCGATACCGATGAGGGCGAGGCGGAAACCCGGCGCTGGCGGCTGTGCGCCTTGTCACCCCGGCCGGGGTACGTGGGCGCCCTGTGTGCCGCCGCCGGCGACTGGGAGCTGCGCTGTTTTTACAGGTAGAGTTCGGTGCGGGTCCCGCGCAGGTCCATCTCGAATTCGATGTCCACCACCGGCGGCCGGGTCTGATACCAGCGCAATCCGTGGCGACCGGCCACACCCATCCGATCCCAGATCTTGCCGGCGATGGCCCCCAACGGATGCACGGTGTACACGTCGGCGGTGTGGACCAGATCCCAGCTGCCGCCCAGGCCCAGCAGGCGCTCCTCCATCACCTCCAGCACCAGGTCGGCTTTGGCCGCCAGCGCCTCGGCGTCGGTGCGTCCCCGGTGGAGGATACCCTCGGCCACCAGATCCGCCCCCTGCAGTTCGCCGGCTCCGGCCACCACCAGGGTGGGGGCGGCGCCGGGGCTGGGGATGGTATAGGAAAAGGCGTGTAAAACCGGCGAGGCCGGCGGGTTGCGCAGGGGGGCCACATTGGTGCGGGCGAGGGGATTGAGCCCGTCGACGTACAGGCCCCATTCCTCGACCACCTGGCAGTACTCGCGGTTGAAGGCGATGAAACCTTCCATGGTGAAGGGCGCCGGGGAGCGCAATTCCATCCCACACAGGGCGGGGCGGGACCGGCCCACCTTGGCCAGATGGTCGCCCACCGCGGCAAACCCCTGGCGCCAGGGCAAAGGCTGTCTGAAAGTGACGTGTACGATCTCGTGGTCGGGAGCGGCGACCACGCCGCAGGAGTAGGGTTCTATGCCTTTGAGAAAAAAGTAGTTGCCGCGTGGGTTGGCCGTGACCATTGAGCGCTCCTGGAGTTTGGGCTTGACTTATATCGGTGCGATTGTATAATATGGGTCGCTAACATATATTATCAAGTAGGCATAGTCTTTTTTTACCTCTCCTGCATCGCCCCAGTTCAGGAGGTGGTCATCATGTCAGAACAGATCTCTCCCACCACCGCCAGTCTTTCCGCCCAGGCCTTGACCCTGGTCAGTCGGGAAATCCGCACCCGCCAGGATACGGCGGAGCGTGCCCAAACCGACAACCGCCGCTCGGCCGCCCCCAAACGCCGCGCCGAAGCCGAGGCGGTGCAGAAGCAGCAGGAACGCCTCAGCAGCCGGGTCGATCAGTTGGTGCAGAGCAAGAAAGCGGTATCCACCCGCATTTCCTCCGATACCACCAGCCCACCGCAGCGCACCGTGCTGGTGAGCCGCGCCAATGATCTGCAGCGCCAGGTGAACGAGTTGGACGGCATCGTCGGCGGCGAAGGCCAGGGCGACCTGAGCAATGCCGCGGCGCTCACCGCCAAACCGCAGGCCACAGCAGCGTCCTCCTTCAGGCCGCAGGCCACCAGCGCGCTTAAACCGCAGACCGAGTCCTTCTCGGCAAAGGCGCAGACCACCAGCGCGCTGCGTTCGGCGCCCACCCAGCAGCAGCCCACGGCCGGAGCCCTGCGCGCCTTTGCCAAGAACAGCCCTACCCCCCAGGCGGCGACGGCCAAGGTGGACCTCGTCGGCATGGGCATGGCCAACATCGCCAGCAGCCAGGTCGATCTGATCGCCTGAGCCCTGCGGCGCCATTGCCTTTTCTTTGTCTTTGACCCGGGCTGGTCCCGGGTCTTTTTTTGTGCCCTGTCCCCCCCCGAGGCAGGTGTTTATTTTCTGGCAGCACCCCGCCACTGACCTTTTCGCCCAGAGGATTCCCATGAAAAAGAAACGCTGTCTGATGATCGGCGCCGGCGGCATGGCGCGCGGCTGGATCCGCAATTTCTACCCCAATTTCAGCGACCGGCACGAGATCGTCGCCCTCGTCGACATCGCCCCCAAGCCGCTCGGCGAGCAGGGCGATTTTCTCGGCCTGCCCGCCGAGGCCCGCTACACCGATTTGAAACGGGCCTTCGCCGAGACCGAAGCCGACTACTGCACCATCGTCACCCCGCCCTGGGCCCATCGCGAGTGCGTCGAACTGGCCTGTGCCCAACGCCTCCATATTCTGATGGAGAAACCCATCGCCGACACCTGGGGCGACGCAGTGGCTATCTACCGGGCGGTGAAGAAGGCCGGCATCAAGTGCACCGTCATCCAGAACTATCGCTACAACGCCACCATGTACACCTTCCGCCAGGTGCTGCGCAGCCAGCGCCTGGGCCAGCTCAATTATCTGATGGGCCGCTTCGCCGCCGACTACCGCACCTACGCCTCCTGGGGCGCCTTTCGCCATGAGATCCCCCATTCGCTGCTGGTCGAGGGCGGGGTGCACCATCTGGACATGTTGCGCAACCTGGCCGGCTCGCGCTGCGTGCAGATCTCCGGATGGGAATGGAATCGGCCCTGGAGCAGTTTCAAGGGGGAGTCCAACGCCAACTACGTGATGAAGATGGCCAACGGGGTGGTCGCCCACTACGAGGGCACCTGCAGCGGCACCGGCCACCAGAACTCCTGGCACCGCGAGTACTACCGGGCGGTGTGCGAGAAGGGCGAGGTGGTGATCGACAACGACAACGTGCTGCGCCTGGTGATGCGCAACAACACCACCGGTGCACTGACCACCGAGGAAGTGCCGCTGATCCAGCCCCCCTTCCAGGGCCACAACTACGTGATCGATGCCCACCTCAAATGGCTGGCCGGTGGCCCGAAACCCGAGACCATTCTGGAGGATAACCTGCACAGCAACGCCGCGATGTTCGCCGCCATCGAAGCTTCGACCAAGGGCAAGGTGGTCGATGTGGCCGCCATGGTCAAAAAAGCCATCGGGAGGCGCTGAGCGTGGCACACCAGATCCTGCTCCACTCCGAGGTCGAGCCCTACCGGACCATCCGCCCGCTGCTCGAGGGCATGGGCGAGGTGCGCCAGTGGAATCCGCTCACCCCGCCGCCCCCCGCCGAGATCCTGCAGTCGATCGAGGGTATTTACAACTTTGGGCACCACCATATCGGCGGGGAGAAGATGGACCTGATGCCCAAGTTGCGGGTGATCAGCAACTTTGGGGTGGGGGTGGACCACATCGATCTGGAGGCCGCCCGCCAGCGCAGCATTCCGGTGGGCAATACCCCCAAGCTGCTGGACGGGGCCACGGCCGATATGACCTTTGCCCTGCTGCTGGCCGCCGCGCGCAACCTGGTGGTGGGCGACCGCTTCGCCCGCAGCGCCGACTTCACCCACTACGACCCCAGCTTCATGCTGGGGCAGGAGGTGCACGGAGCGGTGCTGGGCATCGTCGGGCTGGGCAGCATCGGCTACCAGGTGGCGAAGCGGGCCCTGGCCTTCGACATGCGGGTGATCTACCACAACCGCCAGCCCAGCGCGCGGGCCGCCGAATTGGGCGCCCGCTACCTGCCCCTCGACGACCTGCTCTCCCAGGCCGACTTCGTCGCCCTCAACATGCCCCTCACCAGCCAGACCCGCGGCATGATCGGCCGCCGCGAGCTGACGCTGATGAAACCCACCGCCGTGCTGGTCAACGCCGCCCGCGGCGGGGTGATCGACCATCAGGCCCTGTACGAAACCCTGCGGGACCGACGCATCTGGGCCGCCGGCCTCGACGTGACCGAACCCGAGCCCCTGCCGCGCGACCACCCGCTGCTGGGTCTGGACAACGCAATCATCATGCCCCACCTGGGCAGCGCCACCCACCAGACCCGCCAGGCCATGGCCCAGCGCTCGGTCGACAACCTGCGGGCCGGCCTGGAGGGCAAACCCCTGCCCAGCCGGGTGGCCTGAGCCTGCCCCAGCGCCCTGGCTCCGCTCTTGCAGAAGCACGTGGCGATGTTCATGTTTGATACCTGAACATCCCACACCCAAAAAGGATTTCCCCATGGCAGACACCAAACACTACAAAGTCATCATCATCGGCTCCGGCCCCGCCGGTCTCACCGCCGCCCTGTACGCCGCCCGCGCCGACCTGGCGCCCCTGGTGCTGGAGGGCCTGCAGCCGGGCGGCCAGCTGACCATCACCACCGAGGTCGAAAACTTCCCCGGTTTCCCCGAAGGCATCATGGGCCCCGAGCTGATGGAGAAGATGCGGGCCCAGGCCAGCCGCTTTGGCGCCCAGTGCGAGTTCAAGATCGCCACCGGCGTCGACCTGAACCGCCGCCCCTTCTTGGTGGAGAGCGACGGGGAGCACTACACCGGCGACGCGGTGATCGTTGCCACCGGCGCCACCGCCCGCCTGCTGGGCCTGGAGTCGGAGCGCTTGCTGATGGGCCACGGGGTCTCGGCCTGCGCCACCTGCGACGGCTTCTTTTTCCGCGGCAAGGAGATCGCCGTGGTCGGCGGTGGCGACTCGGCCATGGAGGAGGCCAGCTACCTGACCAAGTTCGCCTCCAAGGTGACCCTCATCCACCGGCGCGACGAGTTCCGCGCCTCGCGCATCATGCTCAAGCGCGCCCAGGAGAACCCCAAGATCGCCTTCATCACCAATGCCATCCCCGAGGAGATCCTCTCACACGAGGGCCAGAAGGCGGTGCGCGGGATACGGCTGAAAGACACCAAGACCGGCCGGGTATGGGAGCACGCCTGCGAGGGGGTGTTCATGGCCATCGGCCACCAGCCCAATTCCCAGATCTTCCAGGGCCAGCTCGACATGGACGAGACCGGTTATGTCCGCACCAAACCGGGGACCGCCACCACCAATATCCCCGGGGTTTTTGCCTGCGGCGACGTGCAGGATCACGTGTACCGCCAGGCCATCACCGCCGCCGGCACCGGCTGTATGGCCGCCATCGAGGCCGAGCGTTTCCTCGCCCACGGCTGAACCCGCCCGCCCCCTACCTGAGCCGGCCGCACCCCGGGCCGGCTCTTTTTTTGTGAAGATGCCGTGTCCATCCAAGAACTGCTGACCCGCCAGGGCCTGCGCCCGAACAAAAAACTGGGGCAGCACTTCCTCATCGACCAGGCCTTGCTGGAGCGGGAGTTGGCCTGCGCCGAGTTGCGGCACGGCGACGTGGTGCTCGAGATCGGACCGGGCATCGGCAACCTCACCGCGCTCCTGGCCGCACAGGCGGGCAAGGTGATTGCCATCGAGCGCGACCCGCAATTCCGCGGCTGCCTTGGCGCCCTGCAGCAGGAGTATCCCGGCCTCGAGGTCCTCTGGGGCGACGCCCTCGAGGCGGACTTGCCGCCCTTCGACAAGGCGGTGGCCAACCTGCCCTACCAGGTGGCCCTGCCGCTGATTTTCAGATTATTGGAACGGCGCTTCGAGCGGGCGGTGCTGATGGTGCAGCGGGATCTGGCCCGCCGGCTGGGAGCAAAGGTGGGCGAAAGCGGCTATGGCCGGCTGAGCATCGCCGTGGGCCGCCGCGCCGAGGTGGAACTGCTGGAGGAGGTGCCCCGCCAGGCCTTCTATCCGCCCCCGGAGGTGGAGAGCGCCCTGGTGCGCCTCGAACGCACCCGGCCCAGGTTCTCGGTGCCGGACGAGGAGTTCTTCCGCGTGGTGCTGGAGGCCTTCTTCAGCCATCGGCAAGAACCCCTGGCCCAGGCGGCCCTGGCCATCCGCGACCGCGAGTTGCCCCCGCCCCTGCTGGCCAAGACCCTGGCCCGCCTGCCCGAGAAGCTGCGGCGCAAACCCGTCTGCCGCATCACCCCCGCCGAATTCGGCGACCTCACCTGGGCATTGTGGAAGTCACGGTCGGGCTGAAGCGGCGGGGAGATGACCCCGAAGGTCTTTCTCGGGGAGTGGTGGTGAAGGGAAGGACGCGGGAGGGGTTGAGGGGAGAGCGGAGCGAAGCGAGCAGGGCGGCAAGTCCGCGCCTTGAGAAAGACCGTAGTGGGTCGCTCCCCGACGCGACCCCACAGCGCTACACCAGCCCCGCGTACACCTCCCGCCCTCTGCGGAACAACTCCTTCACCTCTTCTCGCTGGCGGTCGCTGTTGTAGCGGCCCCAGGTGTCGATCCACTTGAGGGACTCGTCGATGGCGCCCAGGAAGAAGCACGCCGACTCCGGCCGGCGCAGCGAAGGGCGGCCCACCCGGAAGTAGACCGGGCTGGTATGGGCGTAGATGGCGTGGCCGAAACTGTCGCGGCTGTCGCCCCACAAGCGCGCCGCCACCCAGCCGTCGCGCTCCACCTGGAATCCCCGTCGGAAGGTGCCTTCGCGTTTGCCCTGCGGCCACTCCTCCCGGCACACCACCTGCCCGTCCACCACCAACTCCGCCCGCTCGACCGGATAGTAGGAGCGAAAACTCACTTCCGCCTCCAGTTCTCCCTCTGCACTGAGCGCCAACTCGCTGCCCAGGGGCTGCCCGTTGACCTTCAGGTCCAGGGCCGGCCCATTGGTGATAAAGGTCCGGCCCGCCTTCATGCCTTTGATCCAACTGGCATAGGAGAACTGCTCCTCGGTCTGCACGTAGACCCGGTTGTTGGAGCAGACGAACCAGTCGGTGCCGGTGGAGGCCGGCAGCTTGAGGCCGCAGTCGAGCAGCTGGTACCACAGCTCGTACTCGGGGTCCATCCAGAAGGGGTCGAAGAGGTTGAAGGCGTCTAGTTTGCCCAGGGCCGCCGCCACCGGCGCCTCCATGCCGCGGCCATTGTGGCACCAGATCACCACCCCGCCCTGCTCGCGGGCCTCGTCGCAGCAGAAGCACAGGGGCGGGTAGTCCGGGTCGAACTGGGCCGTGAGGATGTGGCCCCGGCTCACCGGTTGAATCAGATTGCGGATGTTGAGGAACATCACGTGGCCGTAGCCAAAGCCCCAGGGTGAAGACTCGCCGTAGTGGCGGTTCTCCTCGCCGATATCGAGCACGTGGTGGGCGGTGGTGAACTCGTTCATCACCCCGAGGGGGTATTTGTTGCTGGCGTAGGGCAACTGCCGCCGGTCCAGCACGCTGACCACGGTCACGTTGTACCCCTCCACCGAGCAGTCCACCCCCAGCCGCTCGTCGGGCCGGGTCTCCTTGTCGTCGTAGTGGATGTGGGTATTGCCCGGGTACCAGTGGTTTTCCTGCGGGTAGTACCAGCGCTTCAGGGCGATCTCCACGGAAGCTGCGCCCTTTTCGGGCACCTCGACCACCGCGCGGGCCGGCTCGTACTCGGTGCCGCGCTCCACCAGCACCTCGGCGCGCCCGCGCGGGGCGTTGACCTCGAATTCGTTCCTGGCAAAAAAGAAGGGCATGCCGGTGCCGCGTTTGAGCAACGCGCCGGCCGGCTGGGCAAAATTGCCCATAGCGTCGAGCACGTGGATCTTGGCGTCGAGAGGCTGGCCGGTGGCCGCGTCGGTGATGGTGCCGTGCAAAGTGCCCATCGCTGCGCTCCTTGCTGGTGGGAGGGGCTTGTGCTAATTTGCGGGGCGTCCTTCACCCAAGGAGGCCCCATGGCTTTCCAAGTCTACGATTTCCGCACCGACATCCGCAACCTGCTGGTCACCCCCCAGATCCGCTCCCGCTTCCTGCGTATGGAGCCGGGCCAGGTGGCCGGCCGCCACAGCCACGATCTGGGGCACGAGATCTTCCTCATCCTCCAGGGTCGCTGCGTCTTCGAGATCAGCGGCGAGCAGGCCGAACTCGGGCCGGGACAACTCTGCATCGCCCTGGTCGACGAGCCGCACAGCGTGCGGGTGATCAGCGAGGAACCGCTGATCATGTACCTCTCGGTCACCCCCCACATCCAGCCCACCCACACCGGCCGGACCCCGGAGGGCGAGGCCCAGCCCATCCACTTCGCCCCCTCCAGCGCCTACGACGTCGAGACCGATACCCAGACCCCGGTGGAGGTGCTGACCGACCGCTGGGTGCAGTCCTTCCAGGTGATGGCGGCAGTAGCCCAGGAAAGCGCCCGCCAGCAGGCCCAGGCCGCCTCCCAACTCAAACAGGCCCTGGCCGCCGGCAATAACACCGCGGCCCAACAGGCCCGCAACACCATGTGGGAGGGGGTCTACCAGACCTTCAAACAGCTCCACGCCCTGGGCGACCAGTGGAACACCCTGGCGCCCAGAATGGCGCAGACAGAATAGGGATATCCATGAAACCCATCCGTCTCGGCGTCGTCGGCTGCGGCGCTATCGCCCAGGTCCAGCATCTGCCCAACCTGGCCGAGATGCAGGAAGAGTTCGAGGTGGCCATGGTCTGCGACCAGTCGGCGCAACTGGCCCGGGCCGTGGCCCGCCGCTTCCACCTGCCACGCCACACCAGCGACTACCGCCGGCTTTTGGAGGCCGATCTCGACGCGGTGCTACTGTGCCACTCCGACCCCAAAACCGAAATCGCCGTGGCCGCTTTCGAGGCCGGCAAACACGTCTTCATCGAGAAGCCGGTGTGTTTCTCACTGGAGGACGCCGACGCCATGATCGGCGCGGCCCAGATGGCCGGCAAGGTGGCCCAGGCCGGGTACATGAAGGTCTACGACCCGGCCTTCGAACGGGCCAAACGCGAAGTGGATAACCTGAAGGAGATCCGCTTCGCCCAGGTCAATCACCTGCACACCGACAACTCCCACCACCTGAAGCAGTTCCGCCTGCTGCGCTTCGACGACATCCCCGCCGAGGCCGGAGCCGCGCTACAGGCAGCCCGCCAGGTGTCCCTGCGCCAGGCCCTGGGCCAGGTTTCGCCCCAGGCCGAGCGGGCCTTCTTCATCCTGGCCGGCAGCATGATCCACGACCTGTACGGATTGCGCCTGATGCTGGGGGTGCCGGTGCGGGTGGTCAGTGCGGAGGTGTGGAACGAGGGCTGGGCGATCAATGCGCTCATCGAGTACCCCGGCGGGGTGCGCTGCGCCGCCACCTGGGTCGAGCTGCCCAAACTGTGGGAATTCCGGGAAACCCTGGAGATCTACGACGAGGCCGTGCGGCTGGTGCTCTCCTACCCCACCGGTTTCTCCCGCGGCCAGCTCTCCTCGCTGGCCATCCACCACAACGACACCCAGGGTGTACCCATGCGGGGCGAGCCGGCCATCGACTGGGAGAATCCCTTCTCCCGCGAGCTGCGCCACTTCCACCAGTGCCTGACCCAGGGCATTGCCTGCCGCACCTCGCTGGCCGAGGCCCGGCACGACGTGGAGTTGGTGATCCAGATCGTCAAGCGCTATCTGGAGCGGACCTAGAAGCCGTCTCAAAATTCGCTTTGCGGCCCGAACCCGAGCGAAAGGGGCGTGGGCAAGGCGCCCGAAGCAGGCGTATTGAAGCCCAAATACGCCGAATGAGGGCAACGCAGAGCCACGCCCCTTGCAGCCGGGCGAAGCCCGAATGGGGTTTTGAGACGGCTTCTTAAGCCGGAAAGAAGAACTCCTCGGCGGTGCGGCGCAGGATCTGGTCCCGGTCGTCATCGGAGAGGAAGTCCAGGCCCTGGTGGATCAACTCGAGGCTCTCGCGGTAGGAATGTGGGGCCTGCACCTGGTAGGGAGAATCGCTGGCCCACATCAGCCGCTGCGGGCCGAAGGCGTCGTACACCTTGTGGATCATATCCCCCAGGTCGGCGTAGGGCGGGGTCTTCTGCCCCAGGGCGTAGAAGGCCGAAACCTTGACCATCACCGAGGGGTACTGGGCCATGCGGCACAGCGTCGCCACCTGCTCGTCGCTGATGGGCGAACTGGCCCCGATGCGGCAGAGGTGGTCGATGATCACCGGGGTTTCGGGAAACTGCTCGCAGCGCCGGCTCAGTGAGGCCAGCCCATCCGGGTTGATCAGCGGGCAGAGGGCCAGCCGGTGCTCGGCTCCGGCCCGGAACATGCGCTCGAAGCCCTCCCCGTCCAGCCACTGATCGATGGACACGCCGCTGGGATAGATGCGGAAACCCCGCACCCCGCACTCGCCCAGCCAGCGCATCTCCTCTTCCGGCTCCGGCCCGGTCCAGTCGACGATGCCGATCCCGGCAAAAACCCCCGGATGCTCCTCCATCACATCGAGCATATAGGAATTGTCCGAGCCATAGTAGCTCATCTGCACCAGCACCACCCGGTCCACCCCGCAGGGCAGGGCCTGGGCCAGGAGATCCTCGGGCAGGAAGCTGGCAGGCTTGGCGCTTTCCGGCTTGAAGGAGGGAGCGAAGGGATAATTGGCCAGGTCGTCGGTCCAGACATGGGCGTGGGCGTCGATATAATTCATGCGATACCTCCTAAAGGTCTGCCTTGGCTTGGTCGCCTGGCTGGTGGACAGGATCGGGCGGTGCCGGCTGCGGGAAGAGCATGGAGGCGATCACGGAGCTGGCCAGGATGAGCGCCAGCACCCCCAGAGCCGCGACCACAGGGATGTCGATCTCAAAATAGGTCAGCAGCATCTTCACCCCCACAAAGACCAGGATCAGGGCCAGGCCGTAGTGAAGGTAATGAAAAAGCTGCATCAGGCCAGCGAGGGCGAAGTAAAGGGCCCGCAGCCCCAGCACGGCAAAAACGTTCGAACTGAAAACGATGAAAGGATCGAGGGTGATGGCAAAAACCGCCGGCACTGAATCCACGGCGAAGACCACATCCATCACACTGACCACCAGCAGCACCACCAGCAGCGGGGTTGCCAGGCGCCGGCCTTCGCGCCGCACAAAGAACTGGTCCCCCTCATATCCAGGGGTGAGCGGCATGAAACGCCGGCAGAGGCGCACCACCGGGTTCGCCTCCAGGTCCATCTCCTCGCCCTTGCCCATGGCCATCTTGATGCCGGTCCACACCAGCAGGGCGCCGAAGACAT
>JADZBP010000164.1 GCA_020852055.1 Candidatus Latescibacterota bacterium | reverse complement strand
CTCCGGCTCTTGCATGAACACCCAGCACCTCATCGCAGGGAGATCCCCACGGCACGCGCAACCAGGTACCTCGCACTGACCCTCTGCCTGATGCTCGGCGCTTCAGCTGCCCGTGCGGGAGGCGGCTGGGTCGCTGCGCCTGGAACGGGATATCTCCAGAGCGGGACCTCCTGGAAGGACCAGCCCGGCGCCCAGCGGCGCGACCGCGAGGGGCAGCGCTACGTGGCGCTCAACCACCTGAACCACACCCTGACCTTTGCCTACCTCTCGGGCCAGGTCGGCGTCTATAAGCGGCTGGAGGCAGGTTTCTCGCTCTCCTACCTGTGGGCCAGCGAGCGCTTCGACGACGACGCCGAGGAGCCGGACATCACCTTTCAGGGGGCCAGCGATCTGTGGCTGGGCCTCAAGTACCAGGTACACACGGGCCCCTGGCTGGCCGCGGTGGAGGTGGCCGCCCGCCTGCCCTACCTCTACGACAACCACCAGAAGGACCCCTCCGGCCAGTTGGGCCGCGACCTGGCCCTCAAAACCCACCTGAGCCATTCCTTTGGCCGCTTCTATGGTTCGGGCATGGCCGGCTTCAAGTGGCGCGAAGGGGCCCCGGCCAACCAGCTGGTCTACGGCCTGGAGCTGGGTGGCCAGCCCTGGTCCGGTCCGCTGACCCACCGGCTGGGGCTCAAGCTGGCCCTCGACGGCATGGCCAGCGTCGGCGACGACAGCCGGAGCACTTTCCCGCGCGACCGCTTCTCGGGCCTGACCCTGGACCGGGGGAACCATCTGTTCAACTTCAACCGCGCCAGCCTGCTTTCCCTCCAGGGCAGCCTGGCCTTTGAGCTGGCCCGGACCTGGAGCTTGCAGAGCGGCTACGGGCACACCCTCTGGGGAAAAAGCATCGAGATCTACCACGAGTTGTTCGTACAACTAGGCCGCACCTTTTAACCATAGGAGGATTGCCATGCAGCGTCTTCACCTCTCCCGCCGGGCCCTCTGCCTGCCGGCCCTCACCCTCTGCGCCGCCCTGCTCTGGGCCTGCGGCGATGACAAGGAGACCGCCCTGGGCCCGTCCACCGGCGCGGATGGCAATATCACCCTGGCGGCGCCGCCGGCGGGCAAGGGCATCCAGGTGGTCATCGGCCCCTTTGAGGTGCCGGCCGGCCAGGAAGTGCAGAAGAACTTCTACCAGAAGCTGCCCACCGATCAGGACCTCTACGTCACCAAGATCGAGTTGGCCTACAACACCGGCAGCCACCACCTGAACGTCTTCAAGAGCGACGATATCGACGTGGCCGACCACATGGAGGATTCCTTCAGCGCCATCGCCTGGGAGAGCTGGGACATGGTTGTTGCCTCGCAGCGCAACGCCCTCACCTGGACCCTGCCCGAGGGGGTCGCCATCCACCTGAAGCCGCACCAGCAGATGAATTTCCAGACCCACTACGTCAACGGCATCACCCAGACCACGCCCGGCGGCATGGGCAAGGTGGTGGTCAATTTCTACACCACCGACAAGGCCAACGTGAAGGCCTACGCCGGGGCGCTCTTCGCCAACAACAAGAAGGTCCTGCTGCCCGCCCACACCGAAGACACCTTCCGCAAAGAGACCAAACCCTTTCCCAACGACGCCCATATCCTCTGGATGACCGGCCACTTCCACGGCTGGGGCAAGTCCTTTGTGGTGAACCGGTGGGATGGGACCCAGGCGGGCACCGAGGTCTACAGCAACAAGACCTGGGACGAGCCGCCGGTCAAGTTCTTCGACACCCCCCTGGAGGTGAAGGCCGGCGAGAGCCTCTCCTATACCACCACCCACGTGAACAACACCGACAAGGAAGTGAAGTTCGGCCCGCACGTGGAGACCGACGAACACGCCAACCTCTTCATCTTCTATTACCCTGCCCCGGATGAAGGTGCGGCGATCTACGACTTCGACGGCGGCGTCCTGGTGTCGTCCAAGGCCGTGCAGTGAGCACCAGCCACCCCCGCAAGGGGAAAGGGTCACGCCTCGTTTTGCTCGGGCTGGGGCTGGCCCTGATTGGCTGTGGCTCAAGGGAAGGCTCGACCGCTCCTGCCGCGGTCGAGCCGACCCTGATCAGTATCCAGCAGCAGATCCTCACCCCTGGCTGCGCCCTGTCCTCCTGTCACAGCAGCACCTCGCAGCGGGGAGGCCTGGTGCTGGAGGCCGGCCGCTCCTACCGCCAGTGGGTGGGGGTACTGGCCGAAAACGAGGCCGCCAGGGCCAAAAGCAAACTCCGGGTGGTCCCCGGCCACCCGGAGCAGAGCTTCCTGCTCGACAAGCTGACTGGTCCCGGGGCCGAGGAAGGGCGGCTGATGCCCGACGGCAGCACCGGGCTCAACCCCGCCCAGCTCGAAGCCATCCGCCTGTGGGTAGCGCGGGGAGCCCTCGAATGATCGGAAAGGACGCCATGAATCCGGCCAAGGTGCTGTTGAAGATTGCCATACCCCTTCTGGCGGCGCTGCTGCTCGGGCCCACCGGCGAGACCTGGGCCAGTTGCGGGGCCGATGGCTGCCCCCTCGACCTTTCCCTCAATACGAACCCGCGCGGCACCAACCGCTCCACCGCCCCCAGAATGAGCCTGCAACTGGCATACGAGACCATCGACCAGGACCAGCTCTGGGCAGGGCACCACCGCATCCCGCCGGCGCAGATCCTCGCCGGCCAGATCACCTGGCCGGAACACGAACAGGAACTCACTACCCAGAGCCAGAATCTGCGCCTGATGGCCAACTGCGAACTGACCCCGCGCTGGTCGGTCAGGGCGGCATTCCCGGTCGTTCACCGGACCCATTCCCACCTGGTCCACCACGACACCAAGGTCGGCGAGGTCATCTACCACCAGGACGAGTTGGAGCAGTGGGACTTCACCCGCACCGGCGACCTGACCCTCGGGAGCAGGTACAAGGTCTGGAGCGGCGACACCTTTCTCACCACAGGTCTGGGGATCAGCCTGCCCACGGGCGCAACCGCCATGCGCAACGCAGAAGGGGATGAGGCGGAACTCTCCCTGCAGCTGGGCAAAGGCAGCGTTGGCGTCCTTTTTGAGGTATCCCTGCAAAACCTCCAGCGGAACCTGCCGAGTTTCTCCGGGAGGCAGCCCGCCCGCCTCTTCGCCAGCACCTTCTACCAACTGCATCTGAGAGGCAAAGAGGACTATCGCTTCGGGAACGAGTGCATGCTACAGGCTGGCGGCCAGTATCCCCTGTTCGGCCGCATCGGGTTCGTGGGGCAGTTGGTGACCCACTGGAAGGGCCGGGACGAAGAGGACCAGAGCGGCGAGGTGGCCGAGGCAACCGGAAGCACCTCGGTGTACCTGAGCCCGGGTCTGCAGGCCGAAATCTCACCGGGTCTATCCCTGTACAGCTACTACCAGGTGCCCGTCTACCACCGGGTGCACGAGGTCCAGATCAAGCCAAGCCGAAATCTGCTGATGGGGCTGGGCTACAGCATCCAGTAGCACGACAGAGCAGGGCGCCCCCCAGCCCAAGCGTTCGGGCTGAAATGGCCCAATGGTATCTTTTTCTACCCGATCTGACATAAATAGATATAAAACAACGCACAAACCCCGATTTGGTCGCCCGGTTGGGTTATAATGGCCCCTTGACTCTGCCGGGCTCATCCCCCGCCAATACTCATCCCATCTATTTATTTATTATCGATTTAATTTTCTGCCCGGCTCGGCGGAAACGGGGTGGTGCGCCCTTTGCTAAATCCTGAATACTCGCCTGAGAGCCGAGTACCTACCTATAGGGACGATGCGGCGGGGCGCAGCCCCGTGAGAGGAGCGACCCCTCCTCGACCTGAATTCCCGGGTTTCGCTCCGCCGCATCTCAACACCGACCTAAGAACCCAACCACCCATATCCCATACAAGATCCACACACTGGTAGAAGAGGAGAACGCCAATGCACCTGTGGAACAAGAGCATCAAGAGTGTCGTCGCCGGGGGTTTGCTCCTGGCCGCCACCCAGGTCTGGGCCGGCGGAGCATGGGTGCCCGAACCGGGCAAGGGGTATATCCAGCTGGGATTCAGCCGCAAAACCGCCGACACCGTCTGGGACGCCAAGGGCAAGGATCTGGTCCGCAACCAGGTGGCCACCGATCCCACCAGCCCCACCCACTACCACGACTTCCGCTACGGTCTGCTCTCCGGCGAGATCGGCCTGCGCCGGCGCCTTTCCGGTTCCTTCCTCTTCACCTACCTGTGGGGCTTCGAGGGGTACCGCCCCGACAACCTGGAGAAGAACTTCGGCTTCAGTGATGCCTGGCTGGGCCTCAAGTTTCAGGTCAAGGACGGCGCCTGGCCCCAGGCCCTGCGCGCCGCCTGGCGCACCCCCTTCCTCTACGATCAGCAGGGGCCCTACGCCCGCCATCTCTACAGCGTCAAACGCGACGCCGCCACCCTGGCCAAGCTGGAGGACGGCCAGGTGGTCGCCGATACCGTTTCCTTCGTGATGAACAACCCCGAGTGGCGCGGGCTCAACCGCAACGACCTGGCCTTCCTCTACTCGGTGAGCCACTCCTTCCACGCCTTTCCCGGCTGGATGAGCCTGGAGGCCGGCTACAACTTCCGCCAGGGCGGCCCGGCCGACGACATCCCGGTGAACTTCGAACTGGGGTATTCCTTCAAGGTGAAATCCTACAGCCCGCACCTCAAGCTGGGCATGAACCTGGTCAAGAGCGTGGGCAACAACTCCAAGTCCGATCCCCAGGACCGGTTTAATTTCCCGGCCAACTCCACCTACGACTTCAACGACGCCAGCATGTTCAAAGGCGGGCTCTCGCTGCTGTGGCCGGTGGGCCGCTACCTGGTAGAAGTAGGATACAACCAGTGGCTGTGGGGCCGTGGCGCCCGCCAGTACAAGGAGCCCTTCGTCGGTCTGAACCTCAACCTCTGACCTGAGGCTCTTTTCCCCATCCGGCCTACCGGAACACGCTGCTGCGACTGTGGATTCCCGCCTGGAATCCACAGTCTTTCTTTTGTATTATTAGGCGCTGTTTTTCAGAGGAGTCGAGCCATGAGCACCGACCCAAAAGAGCACCCCAGCCGCCTCAACGCCGCCCAGAAGCGGATGCTGCTGCTGGTCATCGGCCTGAGTGTCTTCATGCTGGCCGACACCCTGTATCTGCTGATCAACCGTCTGGCCGATCTGCTGCGGATCGGGTACTTTGCGGTCACCGACACCTCGCTGCCCAAGTTCTACCAGGCCATGGTGCTCTCCCATACCGGGGTGGGCCTGACCCTGCTGGTGGTGGCGCTGGCCTTCGTGGTCTGGCACCTGCCGGCGGTGTGGCGCCGCAACAAAACCCAGGCCATCTACACCGGCATCGTCACCCTGGCCCTCAGCCTGGTCCTGGGCATCACCGGCCTCTTCATCCTCAGCGCCGCCAACAGCCGCGAGAACGCCTGGGCCTTCTGGAGCCACGCCGCCGCCGCCCTGCTGCTGCCACTTTTCTACCTGCTGCACCGCCGGGTCTCGCTGTGGAAACCCTCGGCCCAGAGTTATCGCCGGGTGCCGGCTGCCATCGCCGGCCTCACCCTGCTGGCCGTGGCTCTGCACGGCCTCACCTACGACCGCGAGCAGTACACCGATGCGGCCGAAAAGGCCTTTGCCGCCGGCACCGACCAGGGCCCCGGCTCCAAGCAGCGCCAGACCGACGACCAGGCCCGGCAGGCCTTTGGCTTCGTGCCGGCCAATTACGTGCCCTTCCAGAGCCCCTTCTTCCCGGCGGCCACCACCACCACCACCGGCGCCTTCCTGCCCTCGCGCATCATCACCCGCGGCGACCTGTCCATGCCCGAGAAGTTGCAGCGCGACCTGGAGCGCTTCGGCTTTGTCGCCAACGCCCAGATCGGCGCCGAGACCTGCGCCCGCTGCCACGCCGCCATCACCGAGCAATGGTCCCGCTCGGCGCACCGCTTCGCCTCCTTCAACAACCCCTTCTACGAAGCCTCCATCGCCGACATGCGCCGCAACTCCAACCACAGCAACCCCGAGGTGCAGGCCCATATCGGCCACTACCCGGAGCTGGAGGGCAGGGAGGCCAAGGTCAAGTCGAAATGGTGCTCGGGTTGCCAGGACCCGGCGGTGATGCTGGCCGGCCAGATGACCGAGGATTTCGACCGCAACTCGCCCCAGGCCCAGGCCGGCCTCACCTGCCTGGCCTGCCACGCCCTCGACCAGATCCACAACCGCACCGGCAACGGCAATTACAACATCGCCGACGAGCAGGAGGACCCCTACCTCTTCCCCGAGGCCCAGGCCGGGGTGGGCGCCCTGCTGCACGACGCGGCCCTCAAGGCCCGGCCTCTGGTGCACAAACGCCAGATGCTCAAGCCCTTCTTCCGCACCCCCGAATTCTGCGGCACCTGCCACAAGGTGAGCCTCGACACCCGCCTCAACAGCTACCGCTGGGTGCGCGGCCAGAACGAGTACGACAACTGGCACGACAGCGGCGTGGCCCACAACGCCTCGCGCACCTTCTACCTGCCGCCGGCCAAGAAGGTTTGCCAGGAGTGCCACATGCCTTCGGAGCGAGCCGTGGAAGGCGATGTTTCCGCCCGCGACGGCTTCGTGCGCTCCCACCGCTTCCTGGCCGTCAACACCGCCCTGCCCTTCCTGCGCGGCGACACCACCACTATCCGCCTGACCGAGCAGTTCATGCAGGAAGAAAAACTGCGGGTGGATCTCTTTGCCCTGCGCCGCAGCTCGGGCGAGGTGGTCTACGCCCTCGACCGCAGCCGGCCGGCCCTCAGCCCCGGCGAGGAGGTGCAGCTCGAGGTGGTGGTGCGCAACAAGGGGGTGGGCCACACCTTCCCCGGCGGCACCAACGACTCCAACGAGGGTTGGCTGGAGCTCTCGGCCCGCGACGAACAGGGCCAGCTCCTGGCCCTCAGCGGCGCCCTCCGCCCCGACGGCTACGTGGACCCGGAAGCCCACTTCTACAAGGCCCTGATGGTGGACCGCCACAGCCAGGCCATCCACCGGCGCAATGCCCAGGACATCGTCGCCCCGGTCTATGTGCGGGTCATCGGCCCGGGCACCGCCGACGCCGCCCATTTCAGTTTCCGCCTGCCCCAGACCTATAAGGGCACCAAGGTCACTCTCAAAGCCCGGCTCCTGTGGCGCAAATTCGACCGCGCCTTCACCGAGTTCGCCTTCAACAGCAACCGCCGGGCCTTTGCCGCCTTCGACCAAGTCCCCAACCTGCCCATCACCACCATCGCCCAGAACGAGATCACCCTGCCGGTGGGCGCCCCCGACGGCAAGGCCGAAGCGCCCCGGCCCGAGGATTGGATGCGCTTCAACGACTATGGCATCGGACTGCTGCTCCAGGAGGACACCCAGGGCGCCCTCAAGGCCTTCGAGCAGGTGGCGGCCCTGGCGCCCCAGCGCCTCGACGGGCCGCGCAACCTGGCGCGCGTGGCTTTCCAGGACGGCAACCTGACCCAGGCCATGGAGTACCTGCGCCGCTGCGAAGCCCTCACCCCGGGCGACGCGCAGACCGCCTGGGTGTGGGCCCTGGCCCTGCAGAAGGACGGCCGCTACCAGGACGCCGCCCTGGCCTACCGCCGGGTGCTGCACTTCTTCCCCGAGGACCGGGGGGCCTGGCGCAACCTGGGCCGCGTGCTCTATCTCGACGGCAAATTCGCCGAAGCCCTCGAAGCCCTGGACCAGGCCCTGGCCATCGATGCGGAAGACCGCCCCTCCCACTACCACCGCATGCTGACCCTGCGCGCCCTGGGCCGGCAGGAGGAAGCCAGCCAGTCCGAGGCGGCGTACCAGTACTACCAGATCGACGAGTCGGCCCAGGAAGTGACCCGCACCTACCGCCTGGCCAACCCGGCCGACAACCGCGAAACCCAGAACATCCACGTCCACCCTCTCACCCCGGAGGGCTCCGCCCGGAGCGGCACATGAATCGGCTCGCACTCGCTGCCGCAGTCCTGGCCCTGATCGTGGCCGGCTGTGGCCAACAGGAAACACCGTCCCCGGCCCCGGCCCCCTCCTATACCGAGGTGCCCGGCACCGACTATACCGGCGCGGGCAAACAGCAGGCCATCCCCAAGGTTGCCTTTAGCGATATCACCGCCGCTGCCGGCATCCAGTTCCGCCACCAGACCGGGGCCTTCGGCAAGAAGTGGATGCCCGAAACCATGGGCAGCGGCTGCGCCCTCTTCGACTACGACGGTGACGACCGGCTCGACATCCTGCTGGTCAACAGTTCCTACTGGCCCGGCCACACCCAGGGCGACCGGCCCACCAGCAAGCTCTATCACAATCTGGGCAAGGGCCGCTTCGAGGACGTCACCCACCAGGCCGGGCTGGACTTCGTCGCTTACGGCATGGGCGCCACCGCCGCCGACTACGACGCCGACGGCGACCAGGACCTCTACCTGACCACCCTGGGGCCCAACCTGCTCCTGCGCAACGACGGGGGCCGCTTCACCGAGGTGGCCGCCCAGGCCGGGGTGCAGGGCAGCCAGTGGACCGACGACCAGGGCCGCAGCCATCCCGAGTGGTCCACCGCCGCCGCCTGGGTCGACGCCGACGGCGACGGCTGGCTCGATCTCTTCGTCACCCACTATGCCCACTGGTCCCCGGAGACCGACTTCTTCACCACCATGGACGGCAAGAACAAGTCCTACGCCACCCCGCAGCAGTATCCCGGCTCCACCTGCCGTCTCTACCGCAACCTCGGCAAGGGCCGCTTCGCCGAGGTCACCAAGGAGGCCGGCCTGGTGCTGCCCGACGCCAAGTCCCTGGGCGTGGCCCTGGCCGACTTCGACAACGACCGGGATATCGACCTGGTGGTCACCAACGACACCCAGCCCAATTACCTCTTGCGCAACCTGGGCGGCGGCCGCTTCGAGGAAGTGGGTCTGGCCGCCGGCATCGCCTACGACGAGGCGGGCCGGGCCCGCGCCGGCATGGGGGTGGATGTGGCCTCGGTGAAAAACGACGGGGTGCAGGCCATCGCCATCGGCAACTTCAGCCGCGAGCCGGTGTCGCTCTACCAGCAGACTCCCGAGGGGGTCTTCATCGACGGGGCGGGCAAGAGCCGCCTGGTGCAGCCCACCCTGCCCAGCCTCACCTTTGGCCTGCGCTTCTTCGACTACGACCTGGACGGGTACCAGGACCTGGTGCTGGCCAACGGCCATATCGAGCCCGAGATCAACAGCGTGCAGCGCGAGATCACCTACCAGCAGGTGGCTCAGCTCTTCTGGAACGACGGGCAGGGGCAGTTCCGCGATGTCTCGCAGCAGACCGGTGGGCTCTTCTCCCAGCCCATCGTCGGCCGCGGCCTGGCCGTGGGCGATATCGACGGCGACGGCGACCTGGATCTGCTCCTGACCAGCAACGGCGGCCCGGCCCACCTCTTGCGCAACGAGGGCCCGACCGGCCAGGCGGTGATGGTGCAGTTGCGCGGCACCGCCCCCAACCGCGATGCCATCGGCGCGCAGGTCACCGCCGAGGCCGGCGACCTGCGCCAGCAGCAGCTGATGCGCAGCGGCTCCTCCGACCTGAGCCACAGCGCCCCGGCGCTCTGCTTCGGCCTGGGCAGCCGCCCGCAGGTGGACCGCCTGAGTATACGCTGGCCCGACGGCAGCACCACAGAGCTGACCGGGCTGAAGGCCGGTGCCGAGTACTGGGTGGAGCAGGGCAAGGGCCTGACCAGGACCCGGCCCTTCACCCGCTGACCAGCGGCGGGATCTCGACAGGTATTTCCCGAAGGTTTATCTTGCTTCTCCATATGGAGAAGCCCATGATAGACCCGCAAGACGAGCACCCGCACCCTGCCTCTTCCTCCAGCAAACACCAGCTCGCGCTGGCCCTGGGGGCGCTGGGTGTGGTTTACGGCGATATCGGCACCAGCCCCCTCTACGCCCTGCGCGAGTGTTTCCTGGGCGATCACGGCCTGCCGCCCACCCCCGGCAATGTCTACGGCATCCTCTCCCTGGTATTCTGGTCGCTGCTGCTGATCATCTCGGTCAAATACCTGGTGTTCATCCTGCGCGCCGACAACCGCGGCGAGGGCGGCATCCTGGCGATGATGACCCTGGTGGCCCAGCACGGCCCGCCTTCGCGCCGCCGTTTTTTCAGCATTTTCACCCTGGGGACCTTTGGCGCCGCGCTGCTCTACGCCGATGCGGCCATCACCCCGGCGATCTCGGTGCTCAGCGCCGTCGAGGGATTGCAGGTCGCCACCACCGTCTTCCAGCCTTATGTGGTGCCCCTCGCCGTCGCCGTCCTGGTGGGCCTCTTCCTGTTCCAGGTGCGCGGCACCGCGCAGATCGGAGCTGTCTTCGGCCCGATCATGCTGCTGTGGTTTGCCATCCTGAGTATCCTGGGCATCCTCTCCATCGCCCACGAACCCGAGATCTTGCTGGCCGTCGACCCACGTTATGCCTGGCGCTTCTTTGCGGAGAACAGTTGGCTCGGTTTTGGGGTGCTGGGCACGGTGTTGCTGGTGATGACCGGCGGCGAGGCGCTCTACGCCGACATGGGACATTTTGGCCGGCGTCCCATTCAATTGGGCTGGTTCTATCTGGTCTTTCCGGCGTTGCTGCTCAATTATTTTGGCCAGGGCGCCCTGCTGCTGCGCGAGCCACAGGCCGTGGAGCACCTCTTTTACCACTTGGTTCCCGCCTGGGGCCTCTACCCGATGGTGGCCCTGGCCACCCTCTCCACGGTGATCGCCTCGCAGGCGGTGATCTCCGGGGCCTTCTCGCTGACCCGCCAGGCGGTGCAGCTGGGCTACAGCCCCCGGCTGACCATCCGGCAGACCTCGTCGGAGGCGATAGGCCAGGTCTACCTGCCGGCGATCAACTGGATGCTGCTGGTCGTGGTGCTCGGCCTGGTCCTCAGCTTCCGCGCCTCAGGACACCTGGCTGCCGCCTATGGGGTGGCCGTGGCCACCACCATGCTGATCACCACCCTCTTCCTCTACGGGGTGGCCCACCGGGTATGGGGCTGGTCCTCGGGCCGGGCCCTGCTGCTCACCGGCATCTTCCTGGTGCCCAGCACGGCCTTCTTCACCTCCACGCTGATCAAGGTCAAGTCCGGCGGCTGGATGCCCCTGCTCCTGGGGCTGTGTATCTACCTCCTGATGGCGACCTGGAGGGAAGGGCGCGGCATCTTGCGGCGGCGCCTCGAAGCCCAGTTGCTGCCGCTGGATCTGTTCATCGGCGACATTCAGAACCATCCCCCCTTGCGGGTGCCCGGCATCGCCGTCTTCCTGACCGGGAACACCACTGGCGTGCCGGTGGTCCTGCTGCACAATTTCAAGCACAACAAGGTGCTGCATCAGACCATTGTCTTATTGACAGTGCAGACCGAAGAGATTCCCCGCGTCCCGCCGCAGGAGCAGATGAAGGCCGAGGCCCTGGGCTGCGGGATCTACCGCATCGTCCTGCGCTACGGCTTCAGCGAGAACCCGGACATTCCCGCGGCCCTGCAGCGAATCCGCGTCGAAGGCTTCCGCTTCGAGCTGATGAAATCCACCTTCTTCCTGGGTCGAGAAAACCTCATCGTCGGCCAGCGCTCCCCCATCGCCAAGTGGCGCGGGGCGCTCTTTTCGTTCATGTCCCACAACGCCCTCGACGCGACCAAGTTCTTCAAGATTCCCCCCAATCTGGTCGTCGAGCTGGGCATCCAGGTGGAGTTGTGAAGCAGGAGACCCGCAGGCCCCCACCAGGCCCGAGCCCCTTGCCAATCACCAATCCCCTCTAGCCAGGAGCATCTTCCTTGGAGTGGCTTTCGGATCCGCAGACCTGGGTGGCCCTGGCCACCCTCACCGCCCTGGAGATCGTCCTGGGCATCGACAACGTCATCTTCATCGCCATCCTCGCCGGCAAATTGCCGGCCCACCAGCAGCCACGGGCCCGCACCCTGGGCCTGGCCATGGCCCTGGTCACCCGCCTGCTCTTGCTGCTCTCCCTCACCTGGATCATGCAACTGACCCGGCCGCTCTTCACGGTGTGGTCCCAGGAGCTGTCGGGCCGCGACCTGATCTTGTTAGTGGGCGGCCTTTTCCTGATCGCCAAGAGCACCCTTGAGATCCACGAAAGCCTCGAAGGGGCCGAGGCCCAGAACCAGCGGCGGGCGGCGGCCTCCTTCGTCGGGGTGGTGGTGCAGATCATGCTGCTCGACATCATCTTCTCCCTCGACTCGGTGATCACCGCCATCGGCCTGGCCAGCCATCTGGGGGTCATGGTGGCGGCAGTGATCATCGCCGTGATCTTCATGATGTTCTTCTCGGGAGCGATCAGCGCCTTCGTCGAGCGCCACCCCACCATCAAGATGCTGGCCCTCAGTTTCCTGCTGCTGGTGGGTCTGGCCCTGATGGGCGAGAGTTTCGACCTGCACATCCCCAAGGGTTATATCTATTTCGCCATGGCTTTTTCGGTGTGTGTCGAGATGTTGAACCTCAAGCTGCGGCGCCGGACCAGCGAGCCGGTGCAACTGCGCCATGCCCACGCTCCGGGCGAGGACCCGCCCGCCCATCCCTGAGGCCCCGCCATGAGCCGACTCAGCCCCGATCAACTGGCCTTCTTCGCCCGCGAAGGATACCTGGTAGTGCCAGATCTCTTTCCCCCTGCGGCCCTGGAACCGCTGCGCGCCGAACTGACCGCGCTGATCCACCGCGAGGCGCTGCGGCTGCGGGCCGAGGGCCGGCTCACCCGGCTCTACGAGGAGGAACCCTTCGAGCGGCGCCTGACCCGCCTGCACGCCGAGGTGGGCGACGAGATCCTCAAAGCCATCACCGGCCGGGGCGGCGGCGGACACAGCGGCCGCGCCCTCTTTGAACTGATCACCCATCGGGCGCTGCTGCAGGCGGTCGAGTCCTTCATCGGCCCGGAGATCGTCGGCTCCTCGGTGTACCGCATCCGCCCCAAGATCCCCGGCCAGGTGCGCGGGGTGGTGCCCTGGCACCAGGATTCGGGGTACTTCGCCCCGCACTGCGACCAGAGCCTGGTGCTCACCTGCTGGGTGCCGCTGGTCGACGCCACCACCCAGACCGGCTGCCTGCAGGTGCTGCCCCGCACCCACCAGCAGGGCATCTTCCGCCACCACACCAACGGCCCCGGCGGGTACCTGTTCATCACCGACGGGGACCTGCCCCCCGGCCAGTGGCTCGACACCCCGGTGCCGGCCGGCGGCGCCCTCTTCCTGACCAACTGCACCCCTCACCGCTCCCTGCCCCACCACACCGATGTGGTGCGCTGGAGCCTGGACGTGCGCTACCAATCGGCCGAGGTGCCCAACAACGCCGGCCAGTTGCCCGAGCAATTCGACGCCGCCACCCCGGCCCACGAGCAGGCCTGCTACCCGCCCGAGGCCGACTTCGTGGTCCAGAGCCGCCTGCACCCCGAAAAGGTGGTGCGGCGCTGGGAGGATTTCGATCAACTGCGCCAGCGCTACGAAAAGCTGCGTCCTCCCGCCCCCCAGCGCGGCTGGGTGCCCGTCGGCCAGGATTGACCCGCCGGCCAGGAGCAGGTATTTTGCGGTTAAGGCACCGCCGGCCCCATCAACACACCCCTCAAGGCGGTCCGCGCCTGGACCACCGCTGGAGCCCTGTTATGAGACCTCTGCTGCTCACCCTTTTGCTCGGGATATCATCCGCCATGAGCGCTGACGCCCAGAAGCCTTTTGCCTTTCCCTGGCCCGACGAGAAGATCGCCCACTACACCGCCCAGCGCGCCGCCGGCCCCATCAGCATCGACGGCCACCTGGACGAGCCCTCCTGGCAGGCGGCGGCCCGCTCGCCCCGCTTCTCCGACCTGATCACCGGTGGGCGCGCCGTACACGACACCCGCGCCGCGGTCCTGTGGGACGATCAGTATCTATATGTGGGCTATTGGGTGGAGGAGCCCGACGTGCAGGCGACGCTGAAGAACCGCGACGACCTGATCTACAACAACAACGACGTCGAGTGTTTCATCGCCGGAGCCGACGGGTACTACGAGTTCGAGATCAACTCCTTCGGCACCATCTACGAGGTCTATTTCCTGTGGGATGAGATCTACGAGAAGAAGGGGTACGACAAGATGCCCGAGTTCGACCGCAAACACCCGCAGGCGGTGCCCTTCCCGGGGGTGGGTTATACCGAGCACCCGCGCGGCTCGCGCACCGGCTTCTGGAACTGGGATTTGCCCGGCCTCAAAACCGCGGTGCAGGTGGACGGGACCATCAACAACAGCAGCGACCGCGACCGGGGCTGGACCGTCGAACTGGCCTTTCCCTGGGCGGGCATGAAGACCATCGCTCGCGGCGACGGCCGCGCCCTGCCCCCCAAGGACGGCGACGTGTGGCGCATGGACTTCTCGCGCTTCAACACGTACAAAGAAGCGCCGCCGGCCAAGGACTCCGGCGGCTGGGCCTGGAGCCCGCACGGCGTGTGGGACTCCCACGTACCCGAATGTTTCCCCTACATCCACTTCTCGACCCAGGTCGTGGGTCGCTGAGCGGACCTCAGTAGCTCTTGCGGCTCCCCAGGCCGACGGTCAGGCGCACGTACGGGCCGGCCGGACTGGCCTGGGGGCCGCCCGCCACGTCGCTCTGATCCATCTTCCAGGCGCCGGTCAGCGGCGAAAGCACGTAGCCCAGGCGCAGGCCGAAGACCACCCCGCTCTCGCGTTTCTCGTCGCCGCTGAGGCTGAGCATATAATCGAGGCCCAGCGAGGGATTGAGCAGGAAGCCGCCGGTATTCAGGTCCACGCCCTGATCCGGGTCGGCCACCACCTGCGCGAAGGACAGCGTGCGGCGCGAGGTCATCTTGAGATGCACCCCGCCCCCGCCGATGCCGATCATGGGGTAGATGTCGAGGCCTTCCATCGAGTAGGCCAGGTACCCCACGTTGACGAACCCGTATCCCCCCCCCAGGGTGACCCGATAGGCGCCGGCGGTGTTGGTCGTCTCCCGGCTGGTGAGGCCGTTGAGCTCCCAGCCGATCAACACCCCGTTGACCACCCCGTGGGTGCCCAGGCCGAAGGAGATATAGCTGTTGTTCATGTCGTTGAGCGGCGAGCGGGTGATTACCGAATAGCCGGCCCGCTCCAGGACGGTGTTCAGGTCGCCGGTGTCCATCTGACCGGCGCCGAACTGGAAATACCACTTGCCGCTTTCCTTCTCGGCCCAGGCCCG
>JADZBP010000163.1 GCA_020852055.1 Candidatus Latescibacterota bacterium | reverse complement strand
TCCTGGGCGTCCTCGCTGTTGCCGGTCATGTCGAAGGCCAGGCTGAGGATGCGGCGGTCGCAGCCGGCCACCAGGGCGGCAAAAGCCCGGTGGTCGCCCTCGCGGGCGCTCAGGAGCAGGATGCGTTCGTCGGAATCCATGCCGGCCTCATTCTACATCATTAGAGTCTGGCAGCGGGCAAAGGGTTGGCGGGGCGGCTCAGATTTTTGCCAGCCACTCCAGGATGGCATCGCGGTGGGCGGCGAGGCCTTTGTAGACCAGGGTTTCGGGGGTCATGGAGAGGATGGCCAGGCGCAGCTGGGTGCGCTCTTCCGGGGTGAGGCGGGCGCAGTCGCGGAAGGAGGTGCGGATGGTGAAGAGGGCGGCCTGCTGGGCGGGGAAACTCCACAGGACCTGGCGCTCCACCCGCACGAAGAGGCGCGGTTGTGCGGGGTCGAAATGGCGGCCGTACCAGTTGGCGGCGGGTATGCCGGGCGGGGGTTCGGGGTGGTGGTTGAGACGGGTATCGGTGCCCAGGCCCCAGGAGAAACGCACGTAGGGGCCGCGCTCGATCATGGCCCGCACCAGGTCGGCGCGGCGCTGGTTGAGCGGGGCCATGCCGGCGACGGGGGCGTGTACCTGGGCGAAGTCGCGGCCGATCTTCTCCTCGGCGGCCCAGTGGTTGGGGCAACACAGATGGGCGGCGGCGAGCCAGTCGGAGTCGTCGGGCCGGCGGCAGACTATGGCCAGGTCTTCGTGGACTTGGCTGGCGAGGGCGTCGAGGGCGTCGGTGTAGGGGGGCGTCGGGGAAAGACCCGCCGCCTGTACTCCAACTAGTCGGTACTCGCTGTTGAAGCGGAGGGTTTCGGAGGTGAGGGCGCAGTGCAGGCGCGAGCCGGTACTGGTTTCCTCCAGTTGGAAAAAGGCGGGGTGTTCCTGAGCGAGGCGCTGGACGAGGAAACAGGCCAGGGCGTTGGCCACTTCGGGAGCGTAGTCAGCGGTCTGATAGTATTTGGCGAGGCGTTCGGCGCGGGCCTGGAGTTTGGCCTGGCGGAAGTGGGGGAAGCTCTGGTCGAACTGGAAGACCTGGGTGTCGGCCGGGCCCTTGCCCAGGTCGTGGCCCAGGCGCATGAGGCCGGGCTTCACCTGGTACACCCCGTCGGCGGGCGGGAAATACTGCGCTGCGTCGGCGAGGGTTTCGGCGGGCGGGGTTTCGGGGTATCGATTCATATAGATGGGGTTCGAGTTGCGCCTGTGAGCCAACTCCCCTAAGATAACTCCCGCATGCCTGAGCGCCTACGCACGGGCCCCCGAAGGTCCGCGCCTAGGTGCTTCCACCACGACGACGAGGAGTAGCCATGATACAGTCCGCCGAGACCTTGCCCACCTGGGATCTTTCCGACCTCTACACCGGGGTGGATGATCCCCGCCTCGAAACGGATATGCAGGCTGGTCGGGTGCGGGCCGAGGAGTTTGCCCGCCGCTTCAAGGGCACCATCGCGGTGGCGCAGTTGCAGGCCAGCCATCTGCGCGCCGCTCTCGACGAGTACGAGGCGCTGCTGCGCAACCAGTACCGCCCCCAGGCCTTTGCCTCGCTGCTCTTCTCCACCAACACCCAGGACCCGGCGCGCGGGGCGCTCTTGCAGAAAAGCCGCGAGTTCGGCAGCGCGGTGGGAACCCTGCTGGTCTTCTTCGACCTGGAGATCGGGCAGATCCCCGAGGCCACCTACCAGGCCCTCAGCGCCAGCTCCGAACTGGCGCTCTACCGGCACTACCTCGACCACCAGCGGCGGCTGGCAGCGCACAATCTCACCGAACCCGAGGAAAAGATCCTGGTGGAGACCGCCAATGTGCGCGGCCAGGCCTTTTCGCGCCTGTCCACCGAGATCAACACCCGCACCCGGTACCGGGTGGAGCGCGAGGGCCAGGTGCAGGAGATGACCCAGAGCCAGGTGCTGGCCCTCCTGCACGACCCGGACCGCAGCGTGCGTCGGGCAGCGGCCGAGTCGGTCACCGCGGCGCTCAAACAGAACGCCCATCTGGCCACCTTCATCTATAACACACTACTGCACGAGAAGGACGTGCTCGACCGGCTGCGGCACTACGAGTCGCCGGCGGCCAGCCGCCACCTCGACAACGAACTCAGTGGCGAGGTGGTGGAGGTGATGAGCCAGGTCTGCGCCGACAACTTCGACATCGTCGCCGATTACTATCATCTCAAAGGGCGGTTGCTGGGGCTGGCCGAGCTGACCCACTACGACCGCTACGCCCCCATCGGCGGTGAGGAGGAGCCCATTGCCTTCGGCCAGGCCCAGGGCCTGGTGTTGGAGGCCTTCGGCGGGTTCTCGCCGCGCCTGGCCGAGTTGGCCGAGCCTTTTTTCAGCAAACGCTGGATCGACGCGGCCCTGGGGGATGGCAAGCGGGGTGGGGCTTTCTGCGCCGGGGTCACCCCGGACCTCCACCCGTACGTGCTGCTCAACTACACCAGCCAGCCGCGCGACGTGATGACCCTGGCCCACGAGTTGGGCCACGGCATCCACGACCTCTTGGCCAGCCGCAACCACCTGCTCGACTACTACCCGGTGCTGCCCATGGCCGAAACGGCCAGCACCTTTGGCGAGATCCTGGTCTTCGACCACCTGCAAAAACGCCTCACCTCCTCCCAGGATAGGCTGGCCCTCCTGTGCCACAAGATCGAGGACACCTTCGCCACGGTCTTCCGCCAGATTTCCATGTACCGCTTCGAGCAGGAAGCCCACCAGGCCCGCCGCACCCAGGGGGAGTTGCCGGCCGAGAAGTTCGATGCCCTGTGGCAGAAACACATGCAGGCGATGTTCGGGGATGCCCTCAAACTGGGGGAGGGCCATGCCTGCTGGTGGAGTTATATCCCCCATATCGTCAGTACCCCCTTCTACGTGTATGCCTATGCCTTTGGCGAGTTGCTAGTGCTGGCCCTGTACGCCTGTTACCAGCGCGAGGGGCAGGCCTTCGTGGAGAAGTACTTCTCGCTGCTGGCGGCGGGTGGTTCGCGTTCGCCGGCCGAGTTGGTGGGGGCCATGGGTTTCGACATCGCCAGCCGCGAGTTCTGGCAGGGCGGCTGCGATCTGATCCGGCAGCGGGTGGAAGAAGCGAAGAAGCTGGCGGGCTGAGGTGGAGCGATGGCTAACAAAAAGCTGAAGCTGACCCCCCAACAGGAGCGGCAGTTCGAGGAGGACGGGTTCTTTCTGGTGGAGGAGGCCCTGAGCCCGCCGGAGATCGCCGAGTTGCTGGCGGTCATCGATGAGCTGGATGGGCGCTACCGGCGAGAGCGGAACCTGGGGCCGCACGAGTCCTTTCAGATGCGCAACATCGTCGCCCTGCACCCGGTGTTCAAGAAGGTGATGGACCACCCCGGTATGTTGCCGTTGGTGGTGGATCTGATGGGGTTCAACATTCAGTTGCGCACCTCGCATATGGACGTGCGCCCCTCACAGGTTGCGGCGGTCGCCGAAAAGGAACTGGGCTCGGCTGAGAGTTTCTTTCCCTGGCACGCCGACCAGCCCGACTATGGCTGGCCCCTGGTGGACGGGGTGATTCCGTTCATGGAGATGAAGATCGGCTACTACCTGACGGATCTAACGCAGCACAACAGCGGGGCCATCTGTGTGGTGCGCGGCAGCCACCGCACCTCGCCCTGGCTCGGGGGGGACCGCCGCAACGGCGCCGATCCGGCGCGGATCGTCGAGGTGAACGTGCGGCCTGGCACGGCGCTGGTGTGGCGCACGGCCCTGTGCCACTGCGTCTCGCCCAACCTTTCGGGCCAAGCGCGCAAATGCCTGTACTACGGCTATCATCCCCGCTGGATCCGGCCCTCGGACTTCGAGCACCAGGACCCGGCGGTGCTGGAGGGCTGCACTCTGATCCAGTTGCAGTTACTGGGAGAGCTGGGCACCGGCAAGAAGAACTACGCCGGCGACGACGAGGCGCAGCCGGTCTCGCGCTACTGGCGGCCCAGGGACGAGGACATCCCGCTCAAGGCCTGGGCGGAGGCACTGAGGCAAGGTAGGGCAGAGGAGGCAAACCCATGACCCGCACCCACATCGGCAAGCGCACCCTGCAGGAGGTGCGCGACCACTATCGGCACTACCTCTTCGAGGAGTACCTGCCCTTCTGGAGCCGGCACGGGGTCGACCATCAGCGCGGCGGCTTCTTCTGCACCCTCGACCACGACGGGACCCGCCTGGATGACGACAAATTCATGTGGTACCAGGGGCGGGGCCTGTGGGTGTATTCCTACCTGGCGCGCCACTTCGACGATGGGGACGCGCTGAAGATCGCGGCGCGGACGGCGCAGTTTCTGCTGGCCCATGGCCGCGATGCCGAGGGCTGGTGGGCCGGTAGCCTGGGTCCTGAGGGGCAGATCACCGTGCCGGCCTCGAAGCGCGGGTACGAGAGCCTCTTCGTCGCCGAGGGGTTACAGGCGTACGCGGCGGCCAGCGGCGATCAGGAGGCCTTTGCCCTGGCGCGGGAAACCCTGCTGAAGGTGGTGGCGCTCTACCGCGATCCGCAGCGCCCGGTGGACGAATCCTACATCCCCCGGTGTTACCCGGGCATGCGGGTGCTGGGCGGGAACATGGTTTTGCTCCTGACCCTGACCCAGATGCTGGAGCAGCGGCCCGGCGACGCCGAGCTGGCCGCCCTGGCCAACGAGATGGTGCAGGGCATCACCGTGCGGTTCTGGAACCAGCAGTACCAGCTCACCAACGAGGCCCTCGACGGCAATCTGAACCGGCCCGACGACGACAACGAGGATTTCTGCTACCTGGGCCACGGTATCGAGACCTTGTGGATGACCATGGCCGAGGCGCTGCGTAGAAAAGACCGCGCCCTCTTCGACCTGTGTGCGGCGCGTTTTCGCCGCCACGTCGAGGTGGCCTGGGACGATGTATACGGCGGCCTCTTCCGCTCGCTGCGGGTGAAGACCAACTACTTTGAGCTGGACAAGGTGCTGTGGCTGCAGGAGGAAGGATTGCTGGGCTGCCTGCTGCTGATGGAGCACACCGGGGACGAGTGGGCGTGGCAGTGGTTTGCGCGGATCTTCGAGTGGATCGAGGCGAAGTGTGCGCTCAAGCCGCACGGCCACCTGCTCTACCAGGTGGCCGGGGATCGGCAGATGACCTTTGAGCCTCACACCACCCGCAAGGAGAACTACCACCACCCCCGCTGTGTCATGCGCTGCCTGCAGGGGCTGGAGCGCATGATCGCCCGAGGCGGGGCGGTATCGGGGGTATGGGGCTGAGCCGGCGCCTCGCTTATTGCGCCTGAGCCGCCTTTTTGCGGGCCCGGTGGCGCTCGGCCAGGAGCAGGAAGGCGGGCATGGAAAGGATGGCGGTGAAGAGGCAGGCGAACTCGCCGATATTGGCCATCCAGCCAAAGGAGGTGAGGGCCGCGTTCTGGGCGATGATCAGGGCGCAGTAGCCGATGATGGTGGTCAGCGAACACAGGGCCACGGCCCCGCCCGAACGGCGGATGACAAAGCCCACCGAGCCGGGGCCTTCGAGGTGGTAGCGCTGGTAGATGTTCACCGCGTAGTCCACCCCGATGCCGATGGTGATGGGGATGACCACAAAGTTGAAGAAGTTGAGCTTGATGTCGAAGAGGGCCATGCCCCCGCCCATCATCAACACTGCCGCCAGCAGCGAGGCCATCACCACTAGCGAGGCTTTCAGGCTGCGGAAGCTGACCAGCAGCAACAGCATTACCCCCAGGATGGAGCCGGCGGCGGCGCGCGGGGCGTCGTGGGCCACGGCCTCCAGCATATCGGCGAAGATCACCGGCTCGCCCGAGGTATAGATGGTTTCCCCCGAGGGCAGGGCGGTGGTGCGCACATTCTGGGCAAAACGGATCACCCGCCTGCCGTCCCATAACCCGGCGCCCGGCCGGGGAAAGACGTAGACGATCAGCCCCTTCTTGCCGTCCAATTCCTCGTAATTATGGGTCATCATCGGCGGCAGGTCATCGATGCCGATGGGTTTGACCTGGATGATCTCGCTGTGGATCTCTTCCACCTTCCGCCGCAGGGAATCGGGAAGCAGGGAGACCGTGTTGTCTTCGAGCAGGATACGCAGCTCCTGCAACACCGCCATCTTGGCCTCCTGATCCTTGGGCAGGGAGGCAACCAGGGTCTTGCAGGTATCGATGATGCGGTCGTCGGCCGGCTCGGCGTCGCGTTTGCGCAGCACCTCGCGCTGGATGGCCTCGACCTGGTCGAGACGGTCGGCGACGATCACCACCGGCGATAACGACTCCCCGAAGATGGCGTTGACCCGGGTCTTCAGGGCCTCGGCCTCGGTCTTCTTGCGGCTCTTCTGCAGCAGCTTGGAGAAGTCGTACTCGAAGGAGTTGGGGATGAACCAGATGATCAGCCCCACCGAAACCAGCACGGCTACCACCGAACTGTAGGCCAGGATGCGCGGGTGCCGCTCCACCAGGTCGGCGGCGGGGCCGACGATGGCGCCATCCTCGCGGTGATGAACGCCCCGGCGCCGCAGCAGGCGCTGGGCGCCCCAGATCACCGCACCCACGGCCAGGGCGACGGCGGTGGTCTCCACATAGTCCAGGTACACCACCCAGCGGCAGATAGCCCAGGCCACCCCGGCCGCCACCAGCGGGCGGCGCGGCGGCCCGCTGCCCCAGCCGGTCTTGCTCAGGAAGATGCGCTCGTAGAGCACCACGCAGGCGGGCAGCACGGTGAAGGAGGCCAGCCAGCACAGGGCCATGCCGAAACCACCGATGAAACCGAACTGGTTGAAACCCTTGAAGGCGGTGGCCATCAGCGCGGCAAAGGAGACACAGGTGGCCAGCGAGGCGGTGGCGGTGGCCTGGATGGTGTTGCGGATCGAGGAGGCCAGTGCCTCCGGAGTGGGGATGCCGGCGCGGCGCTCCTCCTGGTAGCGGGCCGTGAAGATGATGCCGTAGTTGATGCCGTTGCCCACGATGATGGAGGCGAGAAAGGCGGTCTGCGAGTTGAGGTAGCCGATGTGCCAGTAGGCCAGGGCAAAGGTCCAGGCCACCCCCATGCTCACGGTGATGCCCAGGCAGATGAAGGCCCCGGCCGTGCGGTAGAAGGCGTAGACCGAGAGGATGACCAGCATCACCGTGAAGGCGGTGGTGGAGACGATATCGTCGGTGAGCGACTGGTACTGGTCGATGTTGGTGCGGTACTTGCCGGTCAGCCCCACCTTCATCGAGGGATGGTACGAGGAGGGATTAAGGGCGGTGATCTCTTTCTCCACCGCCTTGACCAGCTTGCGCGAGAAGTCGATGCCGCTGGCAGTACCGTAGGGCTTGACCAGGATGGCCAGCAGCCGGCCGTCCTCACCGACAAAATAGCCGTCGGGGTATTTCTCCAGCTTGGACCGCTTCTTCTCGTATTTCTGCTCGATGTCGGCCAGGCTGAACTCGCTCTTGGGTTCCTCCTCGTCCTCCAGCCCCATATCGACAGCCAGGGGCGAGCGCTTCCACTTCTCCTCCTCGATGCGGTCCTTGACCCGGTCGCGGATATCCTGCAAGTCTGATAGATCTACGTAGAGATACTTGTTCTTCTCGTAAAAGGCCTTCTGCTCGTCGACCTTGTACTCCACGTAGCGCACGTAGTTGGGCGGCAGGTTCTGCTTGAGGCGCGGCACCAGGTCTTCGGCAAAACGCTCCGAGGCCTTCAGGTCGTCGCATTCGACCGCCACCACCAGGTTGCCCAGGCCACCCACCCGGCCGACCAGCCGGTGCAGGTCCTGCACGCTGCGGTAGGAGTCGGGCAACAACTCCTCGAAATTGCTGCGCAGTTCGAGGTTGGAGGCGTAGAAGGCCGAGCCGGTGGTGAAGAGGCAGGCCAGCAGGAAAACCCGGGCGGGGTTCCGGCTCAGGAAAGCGGCGTAGCGGTTCAGGAACGCGGACATGGGGCGCTTATCTTTCTCCTGGTCCCAGGCGCAGCGTCACCTCGCGGCTGCGGCGCAGCGCGTCGAGGGGATCGGGCAACGGGGGATGTAGTTCGAGGCTGACCGGACCCTGGTAGCTTACTTCCTCCAGAGCGGCACAGGTCTGGCGCAGGGTTGCTTCGGTGAGCACGCCCTCCAGCAGGCCCAGGTGCAGGTCCTGGCGGCCGTCGTTGTCGTCCAGATGTACATACCCCAGGCGTGCTCCGGCGCGGCGGATGAGGGCAGCCGGGTCTTCGGCAGAGATCTGGGCGTGCCCCAGGTCGAAGAGCAGGTAGAGGTTGGGATGGCCGATGTTTTCGATGAACTCGAGGGTGGCCGCGCCGGTGGGCAGGCAGCGGCCGGGGAAATGCTCGATGCCCAGCCTGAGGCTCAGGCCGGCGGCCTGCTCGGCCAGGGGTTCGATGGCGCGGGCATAACGCGCCAGGGCCGGCGGACTGCTGTCCATACCCGGCACCACGTAGGCGGTGCTTGCACCCAGCTCGTGGGCGTGGTGCAGCCCGGCGGCCAGCTGCGCCAAAGCCCGCGCCGCCTCCTGTTCGTCGGGGCTGTCGAGCGGCACCTCGGGAAAGGCGATGGCCACGCAGGGGACACGCAGGCCCAGGTCGGCCAGGCATTGGCGCGCCCGGGGCGAGCGCAGGGCCTGGGGCCGCACGTCGACGTGGCGGAACCCCATTTCGGCGAGCCGATCCAGATTCTGTTCTTCGGGACCGGACAGGGCCCAGGCGCAGCAGGAGAGGATCAAGGGGTGGCCCTTTCTTTAGGGGCGCGGCGCACCCAGACGCGCACCTGCGCCAGGGTGGGCAGGCGCTGATGAGGTGCGGCATTGAGCCTTTGGAGCACGGTCTCGGCCGATAGCCGGCCCAGTTCTTCGGTGGAGCGGATGCCGGCCTGCCAAAGGAGATTGCCGTACTCGGCGCCGATGCCCTGATGCAGGTAAAGCCCCGAGGTGCGGCGCAGCGCGGTCAGTTGCTGTGGCGCTAGTTCGGCTTCCAACTGCCGCCACAGGCCCCGACCCTGCCAGCCTTCGAGGTCGGTCAGGTACGAGACACGATGGGTTTCGAGCAGCGCCCGCACGCCGGGGTTGAGGCCGTCGATGGTGGCGAGGCCGGGCCGCACCGAAGTGGTGGTCTGGCGGTCCATATAGTAATGGGTCACCACGCAGAAGACCGCCGCCAGGGCAAAGAGCGCTCCTCGCAGCGCCGGGCCGAAGGGCCGGGCGGCGGGCACGGTGTAGGCGCCAAAGGCCGGGGCCAGGCCGCGCCAGACCAGGGCGCGATAGAGCACCGCACATTCCACGGCAAAGGGCGGAAAACCCAGGAAGCCGGCCAGGGGCATCTCGAAGAGTTTGAGTTCGTCGAAGAAGGGCACGGTGTAGATCCACTTGGCCCGCGCCCAGAAATTGAGCGACTCCCAGAAGAAACCGGCGATCAGGCCAGCCAGCAGCAGGCGCAGGAAGGGTCCGTACTCACCCCGCTCGAACTGGCGCAGCAGGTCGTCGATGCCCCGGCGGTAGTTGGCCGGCGCGGTGATCAGCACCAGGGCCAGCCACACCAGCGGAAAGAAGTAGGTGGGCCAGAGCAGGGGCAGCACCAGGCAGACCACCCCGGCCAGTTGCAGGTTCCGCAGGCCGGCGGCGGTGAAGCGCAGGGGTTTGCCCCGGCGTTGGGCTGCCACCCCGCGCAGGGTCAGGTAGTGGTCGATCCAGAAGATGCCGGGGAAGACAGTGGCAAAGGCCAGCGCCGTGGCCAGGAAATTGAGGGCCCAGCCGTCGACCACGAAGACGTAGTACCAGTTCTGGAGGCGGAGATTGACCAACTCGAAGAAGTACCACGCCGCCGCCGACCAGAAGAGCAGCACCAGGAAACCCGGGCCGCAGGCCCCGATCAGCGAACGACCCTGGCGCCGGCGGATCAGCTGGTCGAAGGTGAAGATCAGCCCGTACCAGGCGAACTGGTAGAAGAAGGTGGCAAAGGGTTCGACCCGGCCCAGCATCAGGGCAAAACAGAGGGTGATGGCTGCCGGCCCGGCGAGGAGCAGCATCATCGCGGCTTGTTTGCCCTCAGCGGACCCCGGTTGCTGTCGTGGATGGGCACCGGCGCGCAGAGTTCGACCAGGTCGGGCAGATCGAACTCGCGCAAAAGGCCAAAGCAGAAGAGCGGCGCGGCGCTGGCATAGGCCACCGGCCAGGCGATGAGCCGGCCCAGGGAGTCTATCAGCGAGGCGGTGGTGAGGGTTTTGACGCGGGCGGGCTCCAGGGCGGTGGCCAGCAGGGCGACGACGGGCATCACCTGGCCGGTGGCGCGCAGATGCAGGGCCGGCTGTCGGCAGCGGCGCCCGGCCCAGGCGAGCAGGGCCAGCACCTGGCCCACCTGGATGCCCAGCGAGCGCTGGCCGGCGGTGGAGATCAGCATGTGGTGCTGCCAGATGCAGGTGTTTTCACCGGTGCCGAAGACATCGGCCACCAGGACCCGCCGCCCGGATGCCAGGGCCAGCGCGACTAAACGGGCGGCGCTGCGCCGGCCGCCATCGGCCAGGATCAGTTCGGCGCCTCTGGCCCCGGCGGGGATCAACTCGGTCACCGGCAGGGTCCAGGTCCCGTCGAGGCAGAGCAGGTGCTGGTGGATTTGCACGCCCCCCGATGGTCGTGCGGGGCGGCTTTTCTGGAGCGCCGCCCTGGTGAAGGCGGGCAGGCAGAGCAGTTCTCGCAGGCGTTTGCGGGCCTTGGCCGGGGCGAGCGGTTTGCGGCGGGCGCGGGCCGCGCGCACCTGTTTGAGGGCTTGCTGGGCCAGCGAGAGCAGGGTGGCGTTGTCCTCGGGCAGGCCGGCGCTCAATTCGGCTTCGCTGCGCAACTCCTCTTTCCAGGGCAGGTCACCGGCGGGGGTGTTGAGCCCAAAGTGGCGGTTGAGGAACTGGTAGAACTGACTGCGGTTGTCGGCCTCGTAGTTGTGGGTGCCTGGGTCCACGTTGTCGTGGAAGGCCAGCTGGTCGGCGGCATTTAGGAGCGCGAAATAGGGCTTTGCCGGTTCATACACCGACTTGCGCGCCCGCCGGGTCTGGAAGCAGCAGTCGTCGAAGCGGTTGTAGGTCAGCAGGGTGGGGCGCGGGGCGAAGAGGGCGGTGAGGGTGTCGAAGTCGGCGATGGTGCCCAGGTCGGCGGGCACCTGTTCCAGATCGCCGATGTCCTCGATACAACCGGTGCGTTGCCATACCGGGGTGTACCCGGCCACCGGGGCAATGGCCCGCACCCGCTCGTCGAGGGCCGAGAGCAGGGCCGTCTGCCAGCCGCCGCCCGAAAGGCCGGTCACCGCCACCCGCTCCGGGTCGGTGTGGGCATGAGCCAGCAGCACGTCGAGGCTGCGCTTGATCAGCAGGTAGAAGACCCCGATCCCGGCCACCCCGCACAGGTCGAGCAGGCCGATGCGGTTGTGGTCGGCGTCGGCGCGCAACTCCCCCATGCCGATGAACTCGGTGCTGAGGGCCAGCACGCCGCGTTTGGCCAGGTTGAGGCAGCGGGCCTGCTTGTAGTCCATGGCCTTGCCGCCCGGATGGTGGCCGTTGGGGTTGAGCACCGCCGGCACCCGGCCTCGCAGTTTGTCCGGCTCGTAGAGCAGGGCCGGCACCCACATGCCGGGGTACCCTTCGTAGCGCAGCTTGCGGATGCGGTAGCCCTTACCGGTCTCGATCACCCCCCGCCACTCGACCCGCGGCGGCGCTGCCAGCAGGCTGGGATCGTGGCCGCGGAAAAAGAGCTCCAGCAGTTGCTGACGGGTTTTGGCGGCCTGGTCCAGCCAGGCATTGCGGGCCGGCGGTGCTCCCAGACGGGGGAGCTGAGCGTCGAGGAAGGCGAGCAATTCCCGGCGGGCTTTTTTGCCCAGGAGTTGCTGGGTGAGGGCGCGCTGCATGGACCATCTCCAGTTAATAAGGACTCAAAGATAATACCCACCTGGGGATATGGGTGCAAGGCAGGTCAGATCGACATGCCTCTGGCCGGGACCTATATTAAAACAAAAAGGATATTATATGCTGACGATCTATCTGGTCCGCCACGGCGAGGTGCACAATCCGCAGGGCATCATCTACGGCCACCTGCCCGGCTACGGGCTGAGCGAGAAGGGCCGCCAGCAACTGGTCCGCGCCGCCGGCCTGCTGGAGGAGCACGGCCCTTTCCAGGCCCTCTATGCCTCTCCCCTGCAGCGGGCCCAGGAGTCGGCCCAGATTCTGGGCGACCATCTTGGCCTCGGGCTGACCACCGAGCAACTTATCGTGGAAACCGGGGTGGCGGGGTACCAGGGCAAACCCTTCTCGGCCCTGCCCCAGCCGTACATCACCGAAGAGGCCCTGGTGCCGGGCATCGAATGCGCCTCCTCCATCCGCACCCGTTTTCTCGATTGGGCCGGGGCGATGCTGGCCCGCCATGCGGGGGGCAAGATCATCGCCGTCACTCACCGCGATCCCATCGGGGTGAGCCTGCTGCACTGGATGGGCAAAGGGCTCGACGAATTACCCGGGTTCCCCATCGAGCCAGGCGGGGTGTACGCAGTGCGCCTCGAAACCGCGGCGCAGGCGGCGCAGGTGGAGGCCCTCGGCTAGTGCGGCAACGGGCGCTGCTGGTCTTTCTGGTGGCGCTGGGAGGGGGTCTGCGGTTGTGGGCCCTGGACTTTGGCCTGCCTTCCTGGCTGCACCCCGACGAGTTCAGCGCCGTGTTCTTCCCGCTGCACTTCTTCAGCGGCGACCTCAATCCCCATTTCTTCACCTATCCCACCCTGCACTACTACCTGCTCGGCGCGGTGTACTGGGGCTACTTTCTGCTCCAGTACCTCGCCGGGACGGGCCTCTCCCTCGAACAATTTCTCGCTTATCACTATTTCCGGGACCAGGTGGACCTCATGTACCTGGCCCGGCTGCAAAGTGCGCTTTTCGGGACCGGCACCATCGTCTGGACCTGGCTGCTGGCTGCCCGGTTGTACGGAAAGCGGGCGGCCTGGCCGGCGGCGGTTTTGCTGGCGGTGAGCGGTCTGCACGTGCGGCAGAGTCATCTGGCCGGGGTGGATGTGGAGTTGGCCTTCTGGTTCGCCGGGGCCATGTGGGCGGCGCTGCGCCTGATCGAGCGGGAGGAATGGGCCGCCTATGGGCTGGCCGGGGTGCTGGTGGGCCTGGCCGCAGCCACCAAGTACCCCGGCACCTTGGCCGGCGCGGCAGTGGCGGTGGCCCACCTGGCTGCCGGGCGCAGGCTGCAGGATCGCCGCTTGTGGGGAGCGGGTGGAGTGGCCCTGGGGTGTTTTGCCGCGGCCTCGCCCTATGTGCTGCTCGACTGGAGCACCTTCACCCAGCATTTCCTCGCGCAGGTGGGCCACCTGGAAGCTGGCCACGGCCAGGACCTGGGATGGGGATGGGGTTATCACCTGCGGGTGAGCCTGCCCGTTGGCCTGGGCTGGCCTGGGCTGGGGCTAGGGCTGGCGGGTGTGGTGCTGGCACTCCGGGAGCGACGGCCCGCGCCGCTGGTGCTGCTGACCGGGCTGGGTGTCTTCTATCTGGTCATCGGCGCCGGGCACGCGGTGTTCACCCGCTATGCGCTGCCGCTGCTGCCGCTGCTGGCGGTGCTGGCCGGCGGGCTGCTGGCCCGGCTGCGCAATGATCGCTACCTCATGGTGGCCGCAGCGCTCGTCTGCGCCCAACCGCTGCACACCTCGTGGCGCACCCTCCAATTGCGGGCCGCCCCCGACACCCGGGTGCAGGCGCGGGCGTGGGTCGAGGCCAATGTCCCCGAAGGGGCGGTGATCGCTAACTTCGGCGGCTGGGCCGGCGATGTGCGGGTGCGCACCTTCGAGGAGTTGTGGTGGGAGCTCTCCCACTTCGAGCAGGTCTTTGGCCGCGAAAGGCTGGACCGGGCGCTGCTCTTCCTCGAGACCCTGCCGCAGGGCCCGCCTTTTTTCAGCTACGGCATCCAGCGGACCAATATTCAGGCGGCCCCTGGCAGCCTGGCCGAGGTCGAGCGCCTCGAACCAGCGTATGTGATCCTGCACCGGCACCCGTTGCAGTACTCACACATCGATTCGGGTTTTGCCGAACAGTTGGGCCAGGTCGCCCAACTGCAGCAACAGTTCACCCCCGCCGGCCTGCAGGGGGGTCGCGCTGAGTACGATCCACTCGACGCCTTTTATGTGCCCCTAGGCAGTTTTGGCGCGCTGGCGCAGGCCGGGCCGCAGATCGAGATCTGGAGGATGCAGGCGCAGCCCGGCCCGGACGGGCAGCCGCTTTCCACCCGGCAGTGTTTCGCCAGGGCTTATGTTGCCGGGGCCTCGGCCGCGGTGCAGGCGCAGCCCGAGATGGCCCGGTCGCTGGCGCAGCGGGCCCTCGAGCTCGACCCCCGGTGTGCCGAGGCGCACTTCGTGCAGGCCTTTCTCTGCCAGCAGGAGGGCCGGCGCGAGGAGGCGAGGGCCTGGTACGAAAAGTGCCTGCAACTCCAGCCCGGCAATGTCGCGGTCCATCACAATCTGGCGGTACTCTCCCAGGAACTGGGGCAGGCAGTTCCAGCGGAGCAGTTCCTGCGCGAGGCACTGCGCCTGGCACCCTGGAAGCGGAGCGCGTACCAGGCTCTGGCCCAGTTCTACCAGCGGCAAGGACGGGGTGAAGAAGCCTTCCAGGTCTACGAGCAGCAGGCGGCGCGTTTCTCAAACCGGGGCGCGGCCTATGAGGACCTAGGGGAGTTCCTGGAAAAACGCGGTCAACCGGAACAGGCGGCGGCGAGCTATAAGCAGGGGCTGGAACGGGATGTCCGCTGCGGGGCGCTGTACCTGCGGCTGGCCCAGCTCTACCTATCCCTGGCGCGTCCGCAGCAGGCAGCGGAAACCTGTGAAGCGCTCCTGCGCTTCGATCCGGGCCGGGCCGAGGCGCACCGGTTGCTGGCCTATGCCTGCCGCAGCCTGGGGCAGACCGGCAAAGCCCGCGAACAGGCCCGGGAGGCGTTGCGCCTGGCTCCGGGCAGTGATCCTGAACTGGAGAGGTGGCTGCAGCAGTGAGGTGTGAGGGGGGGAAACGCTGAGGGGGGCCGGTTGGCCCCCCTCAGTGGCAGCGGTGGTTACTGCTTCCGCTTGAGGACCGGCAGGCCGTTCTTGCTCTCAGAGACCTCGTAGCCGTCGGGTACGGCGTCGAGGGCGCCCTCTTTGGCTTCGCGCGAGAAGAAGTAGATGGTCTGGGTATTGCCGTTCTTCAAGGTCGTGGTCCTGGCGTGCAGGATATAGGAACTGCCGCGGGAATTGGTAAAGGAAAAAGCCATGCGCGACTCCTTTCTGGATGCTAGATGAGTCTAGAAAATACCGAAAAAGGGCGTTATATGCCATACGGCCGCCCTTGACGGGTGCCGCTGGCTTTGCTATCTCTGGATGTCCTGGCCCTGCAACCACCCACTCAGGAAGCGTATGGAAGCGATGGAATCGACCGACAATCCCTTTGGCGGCACCGTGGTCAAGCCAGAGGCGCTCAACCCCGATCCGGCGGCCTTCTCCGCCCAACTGCAGCATTCCATGGCAGGGTGGCGCGAGCGGGGCCTCAAGGTGGTCTGGCTGGAGATCCCCATCGCCAAGGCCCGGCTGATCCCGATTGCTGCGGAGGCGGGTTTCGTCTTCCACCACAGCGGCGAAGACTACCTGATGCTCATCTGCCGGCTGCAGGAAGGGGCCTTTGTGCCGCGCCACGCCTCGCATTATATCGGCGCTGGCGGGGTGGTGTTCAACGACCGGCAGGAGTTGCTGGTGGTCAGCGAGAAGTACCACCAGTCGAGCAACAACCCGCCCCGCTTCAAGTTGCCCGGGGGTGCGTTACACGAGGGCGAACATCTGGTGGAGGGGGTGATCCGCGAGGTGCTGGAGGAAACCGGGGTCGAGACCCAGTTCGATGCCCTGGTCTGTTTCCGGCACTGGCACGGGTACCGCTACGGGAAGTCGGACATCTACTTCGTCTGCCGGCTGCACCCGCTCAGCGCGGAGATCTCGATGCAGGAGGAGGAGATCGAGCACTGCCTGTGGATGCCGGTGGAGGAGTACCTGGCCCACGGCAATGTGCACTCCTTCAACAAGAGCATCGTGCGCGCCGCCCTGCACAGCCCCGGCATCGTGCCCACCGCCATCGAGGGGTACACCGACCCTTCGCGCTACGAGTTCTTCATGCCCAGGAACGGGCACTCGACCTGAGGCTCACTTCCCGAGGCGTTTCAGCACCTCTTTGTTGACCAGGTGCTCGGGCACCCGGCCCTCCAGGCAGTCGACGATGGACTGGGCCGCCATCAGCGCCATGCGCTTGCGGGCCGCCAGGGTCTTGGAGCCCGAGTGCGGGGTGGCCACCACGTTTTCGAGCTGCACCAGCTCCAGCGACACCCCCTTGGGCGGCTCGCTGACCTGGCAATCGAGGCCGGCCCCGGCCAGGTGGCCGCTCCTGAGGGCGGCGATCAGCGCTGGTTCGTCCACCAGTCCCCCGCGCGCGGTATTGATCAGGTAGCTGCCCCGCTTCATGGCCCCCAGGAAACGGGCATTGACCAGATCCCTGTTCTCGTGGGTCAGCGGGGTGTGTAGGGTGACCGCGTCGGCCTGGGCGAGCAACTCGTCGAGGCCGGAGGGGGTGGCGCCCATCTCCTTGAGGCGGGCCGGGTCCACCCACGGGTCGCAGACCAGCACCCGCATCTTGAAGCCCAGGGCGCGCCGCACCACCTCGGCGCCGATGCGGCCGCAGCCCACCAGCCCCAGGGTCATGGCCGACAGGTCCTCGCCCATGGCCACCTCGTACCCACCCGCCTTGATGAAGCGGTCCCCCACGGAGATCTGGCGCACCAGCGCCAGGAGCAAGGCAAAGGCCAGGTCCGCCACCGCGTCGGCCATGGCGCCGGGGGTGTTGGTGACCATGATCCCGCGCCGGGTGCACTCCTCCAGATCCACCTTGTCGTAGCCCACCCCGTTGCGGGCGATGATCCTGAGGCTGTCGGCCAGGTCCAGGGTGTCGGCAGCCAGGCGCTCGCTGCCGGCCAGCAGGGCCTGCATGCCCGGCAGATTGGCGCGGGTCTGCGCGTCGGGCCAGCCGGGCAGGGGGTCGCGGTAGATCAGCTCATATCCCGACCGTTCCAGCAACTGGAGGGTGGCGTGGGCAAAATCGATCTCGCAGCTGGTGAAGACGCGGGGCTTGGCCATGGCTTCTCCTCAGGCACCGAAGCGGGTGTGGGTGTAGCGGGCGAAGGGGGTGGGCACGCCCAACTGCGCGGCGATCTCTTCGAGGGATTTCTGGTGGTCGGGGGCCACCGGAATACCCTCGCGGGCGTATTCCTGCTGCCGCTGCCACTCCAGGCCGCCCGACAACTCGGCCCGCTCGGTTCCGGGCAGGGGTTTCATGCGGCGCGCATCGCCGATGTAGCGGTCCATCTCCTGCTTGAACTCGTCCACCGGCATGAAGCGTTTGACATCAAACATGACGATGAAGGAACCCTGGTTGGATTCCCACTTGGAGAGGGGGGCCTGCACCTCGGGTTTGTAGATGCCGGCCAGGATGCCGCCCAGGGCCTGGAAGAGGGCGGCCAGGCCCAGGCCTTTGAAGAAGGTGGCCGGGAACTGGCGGAAGAGGTCCTCTGAATAGGGCAGGAAGTAGGCCCCCATGTCCAGCACCAGCGGGGGTTGGTCACCGGCGGGAATGGCGATGCTCATCGGCGAACCGCCCCCGGCGCCCAGCACGTTGGACTCGGGGCTGGGGAAGAAGCGGTGCGAGGAGATCGCCAGGCCGATCAGGTCGTGCTCAAGGGCCATCCGCGAGTACTTGCTGGCCGCCCCGAAATGGAAATGGTTGCGGGTGGTCAGCGCCGCCAGCCCATGTTGCTTGGCTTGCGCGATGGCCCACTGAGTGCCGTGATAGCAGGGGAAGTGGCCCATGCCGCCGTCGCCGTCGAGCACCTGGGTGGTGTCGGTCTGGCTGAGGGAGCGCAGTGCCGGCCGCGGGTTCACCCGACCGTCCAGCATCATCTGGGTGTAGCTCTGGGTGTAGCGGGTGCCGTGGCTGAAGACCCCGCGCAGATCGGTGAGGACCAGCAGTTTGGCGATCAGCTCGGCGTCGGCGCGCGAGGTGCCGGCTTTTTCGAAGATGGCGGCGGCCAGGGTCCGCAACTCCTCGGGCGGAACGCGGATACCGCTGGGGGGTGGAACATTCATGGAAGACCTCTCGGCAATAATTGGACTACGGAGGGTATGCGGGCTTAGATTTGCACCGGCGAAAGGTTCAAATAAAGAGGGGATCACCGCAGTACGTCAAGGGAGAGGCCACATGTACGATCTGATTCTCGCGGGGGCCACGGTCATCGATCCGGCGCAGGGCATCAACGGGGCGCGCGAGGTGGCCATCAATCAGGGAAGAATCGCCGCCGTCGAGCCTCGCATCGAGGAGCCGGCCCGCCAGCGCCTCGACCTGAGCGGCCGCATCCTCACCCCCGGCTGGCTCGATATCCACGCCCACATCTATCCGGGGGCCACTACCTGGGGCATCGAGGCTGATGCCCTGTGCCTGGCCACGGGGGTGACCACCATCGTCGACGCCGGCTCGGTGGGCTGGGCCAACTTCATCGGTTTTCGCGAACACGTCGCCGCCCGCGCCCGCACCCGCATGTTGGCCTTTGTGCACATCAGCGGCATCGGTCTGACCTACGGCCCGCTGGGCGAGATGGAGGACCTGCGCTACGGCGATCCCGAGCGCACCGCCTTTGTGATCCACCACTGGGACGAGGTCTGTGTGGGGGTCAAGGTGCGGCAGGGCATCCACCAGGTGGGGGCCAACGGGGTGGAGCCTTTGCGCCTGGCGGTGCGGGCTGCCGAATACGCCCGGGTGCCGGTGATGGTGCATATCGGTGCGGGCGTGCCGCTGCCCCGAGTGCTCGAACTGCTGCGGCCGGGGGATATCGTCACCCACTGCTACCAGGGCCAGGGCGACAGCATCCTCGGCGAGGACGGCCAGGTGCTCGAAGAGGTGCGCCAGGCCCGCCGCCGGGGGGTGATCTTCGACCTGGGCCACGGCGGGGGCAGTTTCCGCTACTCGGTGGCCAAGGAAGCCCTCGCCCAGGGGTTCCCCTCCGACGCCATCAGCACCGACTGGCACGCCCACAGCCTCGACTCCACGGTGTTCAGCCTGGCCGAAACCGCCTCCAAGTTGCTCAATCTGGGTATTCCCCTGGAGGAGATCGTGCGGCAGACCACCAGCGCCCCGGCCGCGGCCATCGGCCGCAGCAAGGACCTGGGCAGCCTGCAGGTGGGTCGGGTGGCGGACCTGGCGGCCTTTGTGGTGCGCGAGGGGGAGTTCACCTTTGCCGATGTACACGGGCAGCACGAAAAGGCCCGCCACCGCATCGATCCGGCGCTGACGGTGCGCGAGGGCAAGCTGTACTGGCCCGACGACCTGCGCGCCGAACTGGAGGAGGCGCGGCAGAAGGCCCGGCGGATCAGAGCCCTCACCGGCGGGGATTTCGCCTCGCTGGGCTGGAAACCAGGAGCCTGAGATGAGACGAGTGATCGCGTGGTGTATGGCGCTGGGCCTGCTGGCCGGCTGCGCCGGCCCCCTGCGCCTGGGCATGACCATTCCCCAGCGCGAACTGCAGCAGCGGCTCGACCAGCATTTCCCCTTCGAGACCCAGGTGCTGCTCTTCGACGTCAAGTTGAGTGCGCCGGCCCTGAGCCTGGAGCCGGCCGCCGACCGGGTGGGCCTGCGCCTGGCCCTGCAGGCGGGCATGGCGGGGGTGAACTATCAGGGGGAGGTGGCGTTGGACAGCGGCATCGCCTACCAGGCCAAGAGCGGCGCATTGGTGTTGGTGGCGCCCAAGCTCTTGCGCTTCCAGCTCGACGAGATGCCCGAGATCTTCTGCCGGCAGGTGGAGAAGGTGGTGGGGCCGCTGGTGACCGCCCATCTCGACAGCCTGCCGGTCTACCAACTGAAAGAGGGCCAGGCGCGGCGCCGGCTCAAGGCGCTGCGCATCGAGAAGGATCAGGTAGTCGCCGAGCTGGGGTTCTAGGGCGTCGGGGAGCGACCCCTCGGCGTTCAGTGGGGATGATCGTCCTGGGCGGCCAGCTGGGCCATGCGGGCGGCCACTTCCTCCGGCTGGATCAGACCTTTCTCGCGGGCCAGGTGTTCCAGGGATTCGAGCCAGCGCTCGTAGTAGGCCTCCGCCTCGCCCTGCTCTTGGGCGGTGGCGGTATGGGCGGCCAGGGCCTGGCTGAACTCCTTCCAGGCATAGACCCCCTGCTGACTGAGGGCCACGGCCAGGCCAAAGGCCCGCGCCTCCCAGGGGGCGGTGAAGAGCAGTTCGCCGTTCTGGCGGGGCAGATCCAGATCGTCGAGCGGGGTCTTCGGGGAATCACTCATCTGCGGATGCCTGTACCTTGGCCACCCCGATCATGGCGTCGCGGGTGACCAGGGCGGCCAGGGCGTTTTCGTCCAGCCCCTCGGTACGGGCCGGCCGCTCGGGCAGCACCATGTACCGCACCTCCGAATTGCTGTCCCACACCCGCACCTCCATCTCGGCCGGTAGTTCGAGGCCGAACTCCCGCAGCACCACGCGCGGTTCGCGCACCACCCGCGAGCGGTAGGCGTAGGACTTGTACCAGGCCGGCGGCAGGCCCAGCACCGGCCAGGGATAACAGGAGCACAGGGTGCAGACGACGACGTTGTGCACCTCGGGCGTATTCTCGAGCACCACCATCTGGCCGCCCTCGCGGCCGGTGTAGCCCAGCGCGGCGATGGCGGCGGTGCCGTCGGCCAGCAGTTGTTTTTTGTACGCTGGATCGGTCCAGGCACGGGCCACCACCCTGGCGCCGTTGAGCGGCCCGATATCCTCTTCGTAGGCGCGCACCACCGCATCGATGGTGTCGCTGCTGACCAGGCCCTTCTCGACCAGCAGGGACTCGATGGCGCGGGTGCGCAGGGCGGCGGCAGACTCGTGGTGATCGTGGTCGTGGTCGTGGCTCATCCGGCAGGCTCCAGGTAACTCTCCCACATATCCAGATGGATCGCGCTCTTGGCTTCGGCCGACTCACCCCACAGCTCCGGGGCGGCGAAGCGCACCGCGTAGAGGGGCTGCACCCGCGGTACCTCGGCGGGGGCCTCGTCCCCGAAATCCTGAAAGCCGTAGTAGTCGACCACCACGCCTTTCTTGCCGCGGGCATAGCGGGGCAGGCGGGTGTGGCCGGGCGGGTGGAAGTGGCGGGTTTGCACCGGGTCGCCGATCTGGAAGCGGGGCTGGCCGGTGGCCGGGCGCTGCAGGGGTCGGGGGGCGCGCAGTTTTTCCAGGGTCTGTGCGGCCTGGGCCGGGTCCTCGCGCCGGGGCAGGGGCGCGGCGGATTGCTGGCGGAGCACCTCTTCGCGCTGCTGCAATTCCTCCTCGCTCAGGACGCCGTTGGCCAGCAGGATCTGCATCCAGCCGTGTAGCCACTTCTCGTAGTAGGTGGAGGTGAGGTACTGGCCGGGCGCCATCTTCTCGATATGGTGGCGCAGGTTGCCCGGATCGGCCAGCTGGGTGCTCACCCGCATGGCGTAGAGCCGCCCCTCCCAGGCCTGGTGGAAAACGGGTTCGTCGGCCTCGCCGCCGGGTACCGGGCCAAAGCCGTGCATGCCGCCCATGTCGTGGATGCCATCCATAGGATGTCGATTATACCACGGCCGACCGGGAGCGGCAAGTGTTATATTAGCCAATCCATGAAGACCACGATCCAGATCCAGGCCGGCGCTGCCGGGCAGATGGGTTTCCTCGCCGGGGAAAGTGTAGACCTGGTGGTGACCTCGCCGCCCTATCCCATGATCGAGATGTGGGACGCGGTTTTCGCCGCCCAGGACCCGGATATCGCCGCCTGGCTGGAGCGCGGCGAGGGCCAGCGCGCCTTCGAGGCCATGCACCGGCTGCTCGACGAGGTGTGGGCCGAACTCTTCCGCGCGCTCAAACCGGGCGGCCTGGCCTGCATCAATATCGGCGACGCCACCCGCACCCTGCAGGGTGAATTCCAGTTGTGGCCCAACCACAGCCGCATCGCCGCCGCTCTGATGCGCCTGGGGTTTGCGCTGTTGCCCGACATCCTCTGGCGCAAGCCGACCAACGCGCCCAGCAAGTTCATGGGTTCGGGCATGCTGCCGGCCGGGGCGTACGTCACCTACGAACACGAGTACATCCTCATCGCCCGCAAGGGCAGCCGGCGGGTGTTTGCCAGCGCGGCGGAAAAGGAGCGCCGGCGCGAAAGCGCCTACTTCTGGGAGGAGCGCAACCTCTGGTTCTCGGACCTGTGGTCCGATCTCAAGGGGGTTTCCCAGGAACTGGAGGCCGAGGAGGCGCGGCGCCGCAGCGGGGCTTTCCCCTTTGAGCTGGCCCATCGCCTGATCTGCATGTTCTCGCTGCGGGGCGACCTGGTCCTCGATCCCTTTCTGGGCACCGGCACCACCCTGCTGGCCGCCGCTGCCGCCGGCCGCAACGCCGTCGGGGTGGAGTTGGACCCGGCCTGCTGCCAGGTGGCGCGCCAGGGATTGGCTGGGGCGGTGGCACTGGCCAACAACACCAACCGCGCCCGGCTGCGGCGGCACCTCGATTTTGTCGCCGAGCGGGGGCGGGCCGGCAAGCCGCTCAAACACTTCAACCAGCCCCACGCTTTTCCGGTGGTCACCGCCCAGGAAGAGGCGCTGTGGCTGGATGAATTGCGCCGCGCCGAAGAAGGAGACGCGGGATTTTTCTCGCTGGACTACGCCGGGAGGCCCCTGCAACCGTGAATCCGTACCGCAATCTGCTGCTGCTCTTCGCCTGTGAGTCCTGCACCCGCACCGCCAGTGTGCTGATGCTGACGGTCATGGCCCTGGTGGGCCGGCAACTGGCTCCCAGCCCGGATCTGGCCACCCTGCCCCTGGCCCTGGCGCCGGTGGCCACCCTGCTGACCACGGTGCCGGCGGCCCGGCTGATGCGCCGGCGCGGCCGCCGCCTGGGTTTTTCGCTGGGGGCGGTGTTGGGCGCCCTGGGGGCGGGCCTGGCTCTGGCCGGGGTGTTGAGCGGGCAATTCTGGACCCTGTGCCTGGGGGCCATGGGGGTGGGGGCGGCCGGCGGCTTCGCCACCTACTACCGCTTCGCCGCCGCCGAGGCGGTGGAGATCTCGCTCAAGAGCCGGGCCATCTCCCTGGTGATGGGCGGGGGTATCGTGGCGGCCATCCTCGGCTCGCGGCTGGCGGTGTGGTCGCGCCAGTGGCTGGACGGCAATCTCTTTGCCGGCCCCTTTGCCTGTATCCTGCTGGTGCACCTGGTGAGCCTGGGTTTCATGTCCCTGGTGCGCCTGCCCCTGCCCTCGGCCGAGGAGCAGGCCAGCGAGGGCAGGCCGCTCTGGCAGATCGCCCGGCAGCCGGCCTGTATGCTGGCCCTGTCCGGGGCGGTGCTGGCCTGGTTTTTTATGTCGCTGCTGATGAACGCCACGCCCCTGTGTATGGGCCGGCACCACCACGAATTTGCCGACACCGCCCGGGTGATCCAGTGGCATGTGCTGGGCATGTACGTGCCGGCCTTCTTCACCGGGCACCTGATCGGCCGTTTCGGCGAGACGCGGGTGATGCTGGCCGGGCTGGTGCTGCTGCTGGGAGCGGCGGGGGTGGGCCTGAGCGGCATGGAGCTGGAGTACTTCCTATTGGGGCTGACCCTGCTGGGGGTGGGCTGGAACTTCCTCTTCGTCAGTGCCACCGCCCTCTTGACCACCACCTACGAGCCCTGCGAACGGACCCGGGTGCAGGCCCTCAACGACTTTGCGGTCTTCGGGGCGCTGGTGCTGAGCACCCTGGCCTCGGGGCCGCTGGAGGAGCAGGTGGGCTGGGAGGCGCTCAACCGGGGCACCATTCCGGTGCTGGTGGCGGCGCTGGCGGTGGTGCTCTGGTTCGAAGTGCGGGGCTGGCTCAGGACGGCGCCGTCCAGAAGCGCTCGGTCTTCAGGCTGATGTGGGCGGGGTTGCGGGCCAGGTCCACGGCCCGCCAGTGAGGCGGGAAGAGGCGGCGGTAGGTGGTCCAGCCGAAGCGGCGGTCGATGAGCAACACCACGCCCCGGTCCTGGGGAGAGCGGATCACCCGGCCGGCGGCCTGTAAGACGCGGTTCATGCCCGGATAGGTGTAGGAGAAGTCGAAGCCGGCCAGCTCCTGCTCGTCATAGTAGGCGCGCACCAGTTCGCGTTCCAGGCAGACCTGGGGCAGGCCCACGCCCACGACGATGGCGCCCACCAGGCGCTCGCCGACCAGGTCGATGCCCTCGCCGAAGATGCCGCCCATCACTGCAAAACCCACCAGGGTATCGGGGTTCTCGGCGTCGAAGACGGCGAGGAACTGCTCCCGCTGGCGCTCGTTCATGCCGGTGCTCTGCACCAGCACCTCCACGTCTGGATGGGCGGCGCGGAAACGGTTGGATACCTCCTGCAGGTACTGGTAGGAGGGGAAGAAGACCAGGTAATTGCCGGTGTGCTGGCTGATGAGAGCGGCGATGGATTCGGCGACCTGGTCGAAACTCTGGCCCCGCCCTTTGTACGAGGTGTCGAGGTGATCGGCCAGCAGCAGTTTGAAGTGTTCGGCGGGGAAGGGGGATTCCAGGTCGAGCAGCGGGTCCTCGGTCTCCCCGCCCAGCACCTGGCGGAAATAGTCCAGCGGGGTGAGGGTGGCGGAGAAGAAGACCGCCGAGAGGCCGCGGCGCAGGGCCTCGCGCAACTGGGGCGCCGGGTCCATGCAGAAGAGTTTGAGGCGGAGGTCTTTCAGATTGGGCTCGGCATAGGTGGCGTAGTTGGGGCCAAAGAGTTCGGCGATGCGCTGGAAGCCGAAGACGACAAAGTAGAGGTCGATCAATTCCTCGCGGTACGGAGCGTTGAGGTCGCGGATCAGCACCTGCTCGGCCTTTTCGAGGAACTCGGGCAAGAGGGGCATCAGGTCGTGGGGCAGTTCGCGCTCCACCCAGGGCTGGCCCAGCTCGGCGCAGCGCCGGCCCGCCTCCCCCAGGCAGTCCTCCAACTCCTTGAGGGCGCGCTTGAGGCCGGGGTGTTCCTTCTTGAGGCGCCGCCGCACGCCGCCGATCTGGAGTTTGCTCAGTTCGGCCGAGAACATCTCGCGGGCCCGGTCCACCAGGTTGTGGGCCTCGTCGATGAGGAAGGTGTACGCCCCGCCTTCCTCGGCGAAAAACCGTTTGAGGTACGCCCGGGGGTCGAAGACGTAGTTGTAGTCGCAGATGATCACGTCGGCCCACAGCGACATATCCAGCGACAGCTCGAAGGGGCAGACCCGGTGTTTGCGGGCCACCTCTTCGACCCGAGCGCGCGGGATGGCGTCGTGGCTGAACAGCTCGTCCAGGGCGCCTTCGATGCGGTCGAAGTAGCCGATGGCGTACTCACACTGCTGCACGTCGCAGGGATGGCCTTCGGTGGCGTTGAAACAGATGCGCTCGCGGGCGGTGAGGGTGAGGCTCTTGCACTTGAGGCCGGCGGTGCGCAGGTCTGCCACGGCCTTCTCGGCGATGCCCCGGCCGCTGGTCTTGGCGGTGAGGTAGAAGATCTTGGCCATGTGCCCGGCGCCCAGAGCCTTGATGGCGGGGAAGAGGGTCGAGATGGTCTTCCCGATACCGGTGGGGGCCTGGGCGAAGAGCCGGCCCTGGCCCTCGATGGCGCGGAAGGCGGCGCCCATCAGGTTCTTCTGGCCTCGGCGGAAGCTGTCGAAGGGGAATTGCAGTTGCTGGATGGACTGGTCGCGTTCGGCGCACCAGGCCAGGTAGTTTTTCATCCAGCGCAGGTACCGGTCTAGCAGGGCCTGGAAGAAGACGGCCAGGTCGGGGGCGGTGCAGGTGCGGCATTCCTCCTTGAGCTGGCCCGAATCGAGGTTCACGTAGGTGAGCTGCACCTGGATCTGGTCCACCTCGTGTTGCACGGCGAAGAAGTGGGCGTAGATCTTGGCCTGGGCCCAGTGGTGGGGGTTCTCCTCTAGCTCGTCGAGGGCGCTGTAGGTGGTTTTGATCTCCTCGATGAGGACCTGGTCCTCCTCGATGAGCAGGCCGTCGATGCGGCCGCTGATCACCAGGGCGCTCTCGTCGAACTCCACCAGCAGGGAGATGGGCACCTCGCTCTGGTAGGCGGCGGGACGGGAGCGCTGCACCTGCTGGTGGCCGCGGGTGCCCTCGACCGCCCGTTCGGGGTTGCCGAAGCCGCCCTTTTCGAGGTTGCCGGAGCGCAGGCCAAAGGCGACGAGGTCGCGCACGGAGAGTTTGAGCAACTGGGGTTCCATAGGCGTTGGTAGGGGCAAATATAAGCATTATCTTTGGACCGCTGACAGAAGGCAGCGGTTACCTGAGCGCGCGTCGGGGAGCGGCCCCTTCGCTCATTCTCGCCGGCCATCCCTGGCCGGCTCCGAGGCCTGTCCTCCGGGGCGCAGTCCTGCGCCCCTTGGAGGACCGAAATCCGCTCAGGGGCTCACTCCCCGCCGCGCTTACCCATGATTCGTGTGATAGAGGGGGATATTCGTGATGGTAGAGCAGTCGACAGCAGTTGTGATGGGGGTGATCGGGGGGTCGGGGGTGTACCAGATGGAGGGGGCCGAGGTGGTGCACGAGCATTCCCTGGGCACGCCTTTTGGCCGGCCCTCCGACGTGGTGGTGGAGGCCAAGGTCAGCGGGCGGCAGGTGTTTTTTCTGCCGCGCCACGGGCGGGGGCACCGGCTCCTGCCCTCGGAGGTGCCTTATCGGGCCAATATCCACGCCCTCAAACAACTGGGGGTGACCCATGTGCTGGCGGTCAGTGCGGTGGGCATCATGAAGGAGCACATCAAACCCGGCGACATGGTGGTGCCCGACCAGCTCTTCGACCGCACGCGCGGGCTGCGGGCCTCCACCTTCTTCGGCGAAGGCATCGCCGGCCACGTGGGGTTTGCCGATCCCTTCTGCGACGAGTTGCGCCAGATCGTGGCTCAGGCGGCGCGGGCCAAGGGCGCCACGGTGCATGAGGGCGGGGTCTACATCTGTATGGAGGGGCCGCAGTTCTCCACCCGGGCGGAATCCCAATTCTATCGGCGCGAGGTGGACGCGGCGGTGATCGGCATGACCGCTCTGCCCGAGGCCAAGCTGGCGCGGGAGGCGGAGCTGTGTTACGCCCTGCTGGCCATGGGCACCGACTACGACTGCTGGCACGAGACCGAGGAGGATGTGTCGGTGGAGGCGGTGCTGGGCATCCTCAAGGCCAACGCCGCCCTGGCCAATGCCACGGTGGCCGAGGTGGCACGCCTGCTGCCGGCCACCTCGGACTGCGCCTGCCTGAGCGCGGCCCGCTTCGCCATCATCACTGCGCGCGAGGCGATCACCGCGCCGGTCAAGGAGCGGCTGCGGGTGTTGTACGGGAAGTACTTCTGAGAAGGGCAGACGCGCTGGTGTCGATGAGGTTCTTCCTGGCGCTGACCGCAGCGCTGCTGCTGGCCTGCGGCGGGCAGTCCGAGAGAAATACCCCGGTGTCGGGGAAGCTGAAGAAGGTGCCGCGCAACCGCACCCTGATCATGGACTGCACCGAGCCCAATACCTGCGCCGGGCAGATCATGGACTACGACGCCTTCAACCCCTTTGTGCCGGGGGGTATCTCCCGCATCGGGTACAATTTCCTCTACGAGCCGCTTTTTTTCTTCAACGCCTACCAGGAGCACACCGAGCCGATCCCCTGGATCGGCGAGAGCTACCACTTCAACGGCGACTATACCCAGGTCGAGATCCAGATCCGCCACGGGGTGAAGTGGAGCGACGGCGAGCCCTGGACCGCACGCGACCTGGTCTTCACCATCAACATGCTCAAGGCCAACGCCCCGGAGCTGCTCTACTCGACGGAGATGGCCACCCTGGTGAAGGAGGCCGTGGCCCTCGACGACTATCGCGCCCGGATCACCCTCACCTCGCCCAATCCGCGTTTTCTCTACGACTATTTCATCCACAGCGGCGACCAGGGGCTGCCCATCGTGCCGGCCCATATCTGGGAGGGCCAGGACCCGAAGACCTTCGCCAATTTCGATATGGCCAGGGGCTGGCCGGTGCTCACCGGTCCCTACTACCTGGCCCTGTCGGAGCCGGGCCAGCGCATCTGGGATCTGCGGCCGGACTGGTGGGCAGCCCAGCTGGGATTCCAGCCGCTGCCCCAGGTGGAGCGCCTGATCTACCTGCCGTACATGGAAGAGACCAAGCGGGTGCAGAACCTGATCGCCAACAACCTCGACATCAGCTCGGAGCTGCGGCCCGCCAATATCACCACGGTGCTGGAGCAGAACCCCCGGGTGACGACCTGGACCGGCCGCCAGCCGCCGTACAGCTACATCACCTGGTGGCCCATCTCCCTGGGCTTCAACGATCTGGAAGAGCCCTTCAGCGATCCAGAGATCCGCAGGGCCATCGACTACGCCATCGACCGCCAGCAGCTGGTGGAGATCGGCTGGCAGAAGTCGGGGGACTGGACCGTGCTGCCCCTGCCCGACGTGCCGCAGATGAAGCGGTACTTCGCCGCCGGCCTCGAACTGGCGGCCCGCCACGAGGTGGGGGTCTTCGACCTGGAGAAGAGCGCCCAGATCCTGCGCCGCAAGGGCTGGACCCGGGAGGGGGAGGGGTTCTGGCAGAAAGAGGGCAAACCCTTCACCCTGATGATCGACATCTTCTCCCATTTTCAGGACTTGACCCCGGTGCTGGTGGCCCAGCTCAAGAAGGCGGGCTTCGACGCCTCCTTCCGTATGACGGCCGACTACTCCACCCGCGTGGCGCAGGGCACGGCCCGGGCTTTTCTCTTTGGCAATTTCAGTTCCCTGCGCGACCCCTACTTTGTGCTGAGCCAGTACCACAGCCGTTTCGTGCGGCCCACCGGCGAGGCGGCCGAGCAGTACTGGCGCTGGAAGAATGCGCGTTTCGACGCGCTGATCGACCGCATGGCCCAGGTCCCCGAGGAATCGCCGGAGATGATGGAGCTGTACCGGCAGACCATGGACCTCTGGCTGACAGAACTGCCTTCGATCCCGCTGGTGCAGTGGCCCCACCGCATCGCCCACAACCAGACCTACTGGACCAACTGGCCCTCGGCGGAGAACCCCTACATCAACAGCGCCTTCTGGAGCCGGACCTGGCTGCTGGTGCTGCTCAACCTCAAGCCGACCCAGCCCTGAGCGGAGGAGAACCGTGGCCGAACCCAGAAGGTTGACGGCAGCGCCCCGGCTCTTCGTCGATTTCCGCGACGTGGAGCGCCGCGAGAATATCTGCCACCAGTACCATCAGGCCCGCAAATACGGGACCCATCCGGTACTGCGGCAGGAGGCAGCGTGGGAGAAACACCCGGGCATGACCGCTTCGGTGATCTACGACGAGCAGGAGCGGCTCTTCAAGGCCTGGTACATGGCCGGTTTTTACGCCCCCGGCGCAGCCCACGTGCAATGTCTGGCCCTCTCGGAGGACGGCATCCACTGGTGGCGGCCGGCCCTGCGCCTGCACGAGGCCCTTGGTTCGAAGGAGAATAACCTTGTCATCCCGGCTGCCTATCACGAGGGGCAGGACCATTTCGAGACTGTGCTCAAGGATGTAGGCGACCCGGACGCGGCCCGGCGCTACAAGGCCATCGGCTGGTCCAGCTACGATTGGGAGGGGCCGCTCTCGGGCATCTACACCGCCACCTCGCCCGATGGGCTGACGTGGCGCCACACCCCGGAGCCGGTGTTCCGCTTCCACCCGCGGCCCGGCACCGCCGATTTGGGGCCGGTGGGGGACGCCCAGGCGATGATGGTGGATACCCTGAAGGGCCGCTACGCGGCCTTTTTGCGGGGCGGGGCCAGCCGGCTCCTGAGCTGGAGCGAGGATTTTGTGCACTGGACGCCGCCCAAACCCTTCCTGACGGCCTTGCACGACGAGGAGGGGCTGTACAACAACACCGGGTTCGTGTACGGGGACCAGTACCTGGGCATCCTCACCCATTTCGACAAAGGCCCCCTGGCCCAGAGCCAGACCCTGAGGTTATTGAGCAGTCGCGACGGGGAGAGTTGGGCGCGCATCCCAGGTGAGCCGCTGGTGGGGCTGGGGGAGATCGGGGGGTGGGACCGTTTCCAGTTGCTGCTCACCGGGGCGCCGCCCATCCGGGTGGGGGATCAGCTCTTCATCTACTACCGGGGCACGGCGCGCCGGCACAACAAGGTGCCCGCCGAGTACGATCCGCGCATCATCCCGGACCAGGACCCGCGCTCCATGGCCATCGGCCTGGCGACCCTGCGGGTAGACGGCTTCGCCTCGGTGAGTGCCAGTTACGATGGGGGGGTGCTGACCACCCGGCTGCTGCGGGCCGGCGGCGAGGAATTGCGGCTCAATTTGAAGGCCGACTACGGCCAGGTATTCGTCGAGTGCCTGGACGAGGAGGACCGGGTGATTCCGGGGTTTGGGCGGGAGGACTGTGTGCCGCTACAAATGGATGCGGTGGCGGCGCCGGTGCGCTGGCAGGGGAAACCCGGCCTGGGGCCGCTGCGCGAAGGGCCCTTCAAGCTGCGTTTCCACCTGCACAACGCCCGGCTCTACTCGTATTGCTGCGTGTAGTTACTTCTTCTTGCCCTTCTTGATCTTCTCCACCCGCCGCAGGGTGTGGTCGTTCTGCACCGCCTCGTAGACCTTGGCGAACTCGCGGCTGCCGTCGTCCTCCCATACATCCAGGTTCGACCCCGCCTCGGCGACGGGCATGGCGTCGCGGGGGTAGATCCCGCACAGGGCTTCCTTGCTGCAGCCGTAGTAGGTGACCTCGCCGCTGGCCCGCGAGTAGCGGTACACGTGGCGCGGCGGGTCCACCCAGGCATAATCCACGGTGTACTTCTTCATCGCCTTCAGGTCCACCTCGATGCCCAGACCCGGGGCCTCGGGCACGCGGTAGTACCCGCCGCGCAGCTCGATGGGCTGGGTGAGCAGCTGGCTCTCCCAGATGTTCATACAGGTGATGGCCGGCCACTTGGCTTGGCGGTGCACCGCCCCCATATGGGCGGCCCAGGTGGTGGTGATGCCCGTGCCCACCAGCTGCAGCCAGAAGGGTTTGTTGGCCACGTCGGCGGCGATGGCCTGCCGCTGCAGGCCGTAGGCGCCAGCCCCGACCACGAACCCGTCCGTAACATCCTGGGTGAGGGCGGTCATGATCGGCGGGTCGCCCCAGTGCTGGGCCACGGGCCGGTCGATGCGGGCGCGGATATGGCGGTTGCCGGCCACGTCGCCGTGGGGGATGGGGGTCTCGATCATCGCCACCTGCGGGTACTGCTCCAGGGACTTGATGAAGTCCACGGCGTTGGCGGCGTTGTCGAGGGTGGCGTTGAAGTCGAAGTCGAGTTTGAACTGCGGCGGCACCTTGGCGATGATGGCGCGCACCGCCGCGTGCAGGTCGTACCAGGTGCGGGCCTTGAGTTTGGCGCTCATGTAGCCCTGGGCCGCTGCATCGGCGCACTGGATGGCCCAGTCCTTGGGCGGCATGTCCATGGCCCACCACGAGAGCGGGCACCACTCCCGCACCTTGCCCCCCAGCAGGCGATAGGCCGGGGTGCCCAGGGTCTTGCCCACGGCGTCGAAGAGGGCCATCTGCACCCCGGCGCCGATGTTGTCCTCCCAGAGCAGATCGCCGGGGGAGCGCCCGACGATGCGCTCGGCGATGTTCTCGGGGACCTTGGCCCAGGTGTAGTTGGGGATGGTCTCGCCCCAGCCGACGACCCCGTTGTCGAGGGTGATCTTGCAGAGCTGCACGATGTGCCAGTGAGGCAGCCAGTATTTGAGGTGCTGGTCGGTGTGGGGGGTGAAGGGCACGTGCAGGTTGGTGAGTTCGACACTCTTGATCTTCATGGGGCGTCCTTTCTGGGGTACATGGAGCTGGGGTTTTTGGTATGTTCTACGGACACCGGACGCCATGAAAATAGGGACTGTCTCTGTCCATGGAAATACGCCTCTTCGCCGAGCGCATCCTCTTCGGCACCACCCTCGAAGATAAACTGCTCCCCCTCGACCAGTACCAGGACGAGTGTCCGGGCCCGGCCCTGGCCCTGCCCGAGGCGCCGGGTCGGCCCCCCTCCCTGGCCCTGGACCGCTACCACCAGCGCCAGCGGGTGCGCTTCGCCGAGTTGCGCCAGCTGCACACCGAGAAGGAGCGGGGCCTGGTGCTGCACTTCTTCGCCAACCACGAACTGCTGGCCCTCGAACTGCTGGCCCTGGCCCTGTTGCGTTTCCCCCAGGCACCCGAAAAGTTCCGCCGCGGCCTGGTGCAGACCCTCAAGGACGAGCAGGAACACGTGCGCCTGTACCTGGAGCGGCTGGCCGCCGTCGGGGTGGCGTTCGGGCAGATCCCGGTCAGCGACTTCTTCTGGCGGGCCATCGCCCCCTCGCCCAGCCCGCTGGACTTCGTCGCCCGCCTCAGCCTCACCCTGGAGCAGGCCAACCTCGACTATGCCCGGCACTACGCCGCCGCCTACCAGCAACTGGGCGACGGCGACACCGCCCTGATCCTCGACCGCATCTATCGCGACGAGATCGGTCACGTCAAACACGGGTTGTTGTGGTTCAACCGCTGGCGCGATCCGGCCCTTTCGGAGTGGGAGGCGTACCAGGGGGTGCTGCAGATGCCCCTCACCCCCAGCCGCGCCAAAGGCATCGGTTTCAACCGCGAGGGCCGGCAGGAGGCGGGCCTGTCGGCGGCCTTCATCGATGAGCTGGAGGTCTATACCCGCTCCAAAGGGCGCTGCCCTTCGGTGTACTGGTTCGACCCTTCCTGCGAGAGCCAGGTGATCCGGCCGGGCTTCACCCCCTCGCAGCCGGTGCGCCAGCTCGCCGAGGACCTGGCGCTGCTACCCCTGTACCTGTGCGCCCCCGACGACGTGGTCCTGCTGCCCCAGCGGCCTTCGCTGCCCTTTCTGCGCCGCCTGGGCCGGGCCGGCTTCGCCATCCCGGAACTGGTGGAGCACCCGCCGGGCAGCCCCTTGACCGGTGAGCTGGTCCGGCGCAAGTTGCGCGACCTGCGGCCCTGGGGCTGGAGCCCGCAGGTGGAGCGGGTGGCGGCGCCTCTGCGCGAACAGCTTTCGCTGCCGCAGGGGTGGCGGGAGGAATGGCGATCTCTTTATTCCAAGGCCTGGAGTGCGGCAGCGCTGCGCGATTTTCTGCGCCTATATGATGAAGAGTGGTTGGCCAACGCGCTGGTAGTGGGTTGGGCCTGCGCCAGCATGGAGGAGGTCGGGGTCCAGTTGGCCCGCCTGGTGGCCGAGGGCTGGGAGCGGGTGGTGGTGAAAGGGGTTTTTGGCGCCGCCGGCCAGAGCCAGGTGCGCCTGGCGCCGCTGCAGCCCAGGGCGGATCAGTTGGCGCAGGTGGCCCGCTTGCTGGAGGCGCAGGGCGAGGTGGTGGTGGAGCCCTGGCTGGAGAAGGTGGTGGATCTGTCGGCGCAGGTGGAGATCGACCAGGGAGGTCGGGGCCGACTCCTGGGTTGGACGCGTTTCTTTACCGATCCCCGCGGCCAGTACTGTGGCTCTTTTGTCAGCCAGCCCCTCGGGGGATTGGACCAGGAAGGGCGGCGTTTCCTCTGCGGCGAGGGCCGCGACCAGCGCCGGCTCTGGCGCTTCTTCGAAACCCTGGCCGGTTTTCTGGCCGGCCGCCTGGCCGGCTCCGGATACACCGGGCCCCTGGGCGTGGACGCCCTGGTCTTTCGCCAGGGGGGGCGGCTGCGGCTCAAACCCATCGTCGAGATCAATCCCCGCTTCACCATGGGGCGGGTGGCCCTGGGCCTGGCCCGGCGGGTGAACGCTTCGCGCACGGCCCTGTGGCTGATCCTCAACCACCGCCAGGTGGAGAGCGCCGGTTTTGCGGGTATCCCGGCCTTCGCGGCGCATCTGGAGGAGCGTTTCCCCGTGGAACTGAAGGGCGAGCACCTTTCCCGGGGCGTGATCTCTACCACCGACCCCGCCCGGGCGCAGGCCTTTGCCACCCTGCTCCTGGTGGGGGAATCGCTGGAGGAATGCAAGGCATACTTCGCCGGCCTGCCGGGCAAGGTGGGTGAGTGGATGAAATACTGTTGAGGAGGTCGTCATGGATCAGCCCAGCCTGAAAGCCCTGGCCATCAGCCCGGGCAAACTCTCCCCCGGCTTCAGTCCGGGACGGCGGCAGTACACGGTATACGTCGCCCACAGCGTCGGGGCCGTCTCGCTCACCGCCGAAGCCGGCGATCCGAGTGCCGCCCTGCAGGTGAATGGATTGCCGGCCGCCAGCGGCCAGCCCTCCAGCCCGGTGCCCCTGCAGGTGGGGCGGAACGTGTTGCGGGTGGAGCCGGGCGGGTACGAGGTGAAGGTGGTCCGCGCCCACCCCGCCCCCACCTGGGTGCGGGTGCAGGAACAGGCTCCCTGGTCGGCGCGGGACTCGGCCGGGGAGGTGGTGTTCAAGGATCGGATGTGGATTCTGGGTGGCTACACCCCCGGCCTGGTGGCGGATGTGTGGAGTTCGGCGGACGGGGTGGAATGGCGCCAGGAGGGCGCGATTCCCTCGGCGAGCGGCATCAATATCCCGGTGAACTGGGTGTACGAGGGGCGGATGTGGGTGGCCGACAACGAGGGCACCCTCTTTGCCTCGGCCGACGGGTCGCACTGGGAAAAGGTGAACGGCCAGACCCCCTGGAAGGGGCGGTACGCCACCGGCGGGGCGGTTTTTGCCGGCCGCATGTGGGTGCTGGGCGGCAAGAGCAACGGGGCCCTGCACGCCGACGTGTGGTCCTCGACTGACGGGAAACAATGGGTTAAGGAGACCGCCAAAGCGCCCTGGTCCCCCCGGCAGGTGTTCAGTATGCTGGCGGTGCACCAGGGGCAGTTGTGGCTGGTGGGCGGGGGCATCACCAGTTATCATCCCTTCAAGGCGTACCGCGAGGTGTGGTCTTCGCCCGACGGCCGAAACTGGACCAAGGCCCTGGACGAGGCGCCCTGGCCGGGGCGGATCTGGAGCACGGCCCTCAGTTATCAGCACCGCCTGTGGCTGCTGGGCGGGTTCCGCGCCGAGCCCACCTGGAACAACTTCGCCGACACCTGGTACTCGGCCGACGGGGTCGAGTGGCGGGAGTTGTCCTGCCCCGAGGGCTGGTCGGCCAGGCACGAATTGTCGGCCTACGTCTTTGCCGGTAAGCTGTGGGTGGTGGGTGGCAACTCCTGGCCGTTGACCAACGATGTGTGGTGCCTCGATATTCCCGGCCTCTGTTTCCTCAGTTCGCCGGTGGTCGAGGAGTTTACCGGCGCCCAGTACCGCTACCAGGCCCGCGCCGATTTCAACCAGAGCGGCGGGCCGGTGCGCTACCGGTTGGTGGAGGGGCCGGGGTGGTTGCGGGTGGACGCCGGATCGGGGCTGGTCTGGGGGATGCCGGAAGAGGTGGGGGAGGTGGAGGTGGGGATCGAGGCGTATGACCAGGAGGGGGAGTATACCCGGCAGGGCTATACGCTGCATATATTGGCAGTGCCTTAGCGGCGGAACCCCCGCTCAGGTCCAAACGTCGACAGTGAATCATCGACAAACCCAACAAGAGGAGGGATTCCATGGCAGAATCGATCTTGAGCCGCAGGGCTTTTGCCCTCAGATCGGCACAGGTGGTGCTCAGCGGCTCGCTGCTGACCCTGGTGCTGGAGAGTTGTGCCGAATCGCCGACAGCCGCTTCCACCGAGGGCGAGGACCCGGCGGCCAAGGTGGCGGTCACCACCCTCACCCTGGATCTGAATGCCAAGGAAAACGCGGCGCTGAAGAAGGTGGGCGGCGCGGTGAAGGTGAACAAGAACGGGGTCAAGCTGATCGTGATGCGCTCGACCGCGACCGCCTACACGGCCATCTCCTCGACCTGCACCCACAACGGCTGCGAGGTGAAGCTGCCCGACGCCAAAGGGGTGATCAGCTGCCCCTGCCACGGCTCCAAATTCGATGTAACCGGCAAGGTGACCAAAGGCCCGGCCAAGAAAAACCTGCCCCCGGCCAAGACCGCGTTGAAGGGGACGACCCTGACCCTCACCGCCTGAGGGAGGGGTCGGGGCGCTCTCCTTGTTCGAGGAGGGCCTGCATTTCCGGGGGCAGGGCCGGGCGGCCCCCGATCAGGCCGGTGCCGATGGCCCTGGCCTGCAGCACCAGGCGCTCGTCGGGCAGGCGGTAGATATCCTGCAGGAAAGCGAAACGCAGCCGGCTCTCGCGCTCCAGCCGCAGGCGCACCACAAAACGGTCGCCGCTGCGCAGGGGCGACCGGTAGTCCAGCTCGCAGCGGGTCAGCACCAGGTCGCAGCCCTGCTGGTGCAGGCCGGCGAAATCCAGGCCCAGGGTTTTGAGGTACTCGTGGCGGGTATGCTCCAGGTAGTTGAGGTACACCGCGTTGTTGACCACCCCCTGCAGGTCGCACTCGTAGTCGCGCACCGCCAATTCCAGGCTAAAACAGTAATTCCCCCCGTTCATCTTCTCCTCGCTCTCCTCGCTCTCCCGATGGATGATATCCGGGAAAAGTGATATATTGTGGCCGCCACGCCAACCCCCCAGGAGCAAGATGAGCCTCGCCGAAGAAATCGCCCAACTGGTCGAAGAGACCCCCTTTGTCGATACCCACGAACATCTGCTGGAGGAAACCACCCGCCTGCAGGCCCCCGGAGAAGCGGTCCGGCCCCAGGCGCTGCGGGACTTCAGCGTGCTCTTGAGCCACTACGCCGACTCGGACCTGGTGGTGGCCGGTCTGCTGCCGGCCGATTACCAGCAGTTGTTCCGGCCCGACCGTTCCCCCCAGGAAAAGTGGAAGCTGGTGGGCAAGTACTACGAGCGGGCGCGGCACACCGGTTATCTGCAGAACGTGCGCGAATCGGTGCGTATGCTCTACGGCATCGACGACCTGAGCGCCGAGACGGTGCAGCAGGTCTCGGACCGGGTGGCCGCCCTGATCAAGCCTGGGTATTATCAACACGTGCTCAAGGAGGTCTCCCTGGTCGAGCACTGCCAGGTCAATTCCCTGGAGGAAGGCCTGCTCATGGAGACGGCCCAGCCGGAACTCCTGTGCCAGGACCTGAGTTTCGTGCGCCTCAGCACCGGCCTCGATGTGCCCTATGTGGCCAAACTCGCCGGCCGCGAGGTGCGTTCCCTGCAGGATTGGCACCAGGTCATCGACTGGTGTTTCGCCACCTACGGGCCGCGGGCCATCGCCGTGAAGAACCAGAGCGCCTATGGCCGCAAACTCGACTACGCCCAGGTGAGCGCCCAGGCGGCGGCCCCGCTCTTTGAGCAGTACCTGCGCGATCCTGGCAAGCTCAATGCGGCGGAACACCAGGCCATCCAGGACCACCTCTTCCATTACTGCGTGCGCAAAGCCACCGAGTACAAACTGCCGGTCAAGCTGCACACCGGGTACTATGCCGGCCACAGCAACATGCCGCTCAACCGGCTGCGCCACAATGCCGGCGATATGTGCGAGTTGCTGCGCCAGCATCCGGACACGCCTTTTGTGATCATGCACATCACCTATCCGTACCAGGACGAGGCCATCGCGGTCGCCAAACACTACCCCAATGCGTACATCGATATGTGCTGGGCCTGGATCATCAACCCGCTGGCCGGGGTGCGTTTCGTCAAGGAATTCCTGATGGCGGCGCCGGCCAACAAGCTGCTCACCTTCGGCGGCGACTATATGCCCGTCGAACTGGTGCCCGGACATGCGCGTATCGCCCGGCGCGGCCTGGCCCAGGCCCTCAACGAGCTGGTGGCCGAAGGCTGGCTGGCGCCCCGCGAGGTGCCGGTGCTGGTGGAACGGCTGATGCGGGGCAATGCACACGAACTGTTCGACTACCAGGGCACCCTGGCCAACTGGAAACGCTGAAGACAAAAACGAGGAGAGAGCGATGCTCAAGATATCGGTGTGGCACGGCGACCTGTCCGACAGCTATCTGAAGAAGGTGACCCAGCTGGGTGTCGACTGCCTCGACTTCGGCAATGGCGGTTATTTCCCCGGGGTGAAGGAGCAGGGATATCCCGACCTGGACGCCCTGCTCAAGATCAAGAAGAAGGTGGGCTCCTACGGCCTGGAGATCAACCGCGTCACCCTGCCCGATCTGACCGAGAAGTACATCAAGGGCCGCAAGGGCGGCGATAAAGAACTGGCCAACTCCTGCCAGGCCCTGCGGGTCTTTGGCGAGGCTGGGCTGCCCATCGCCCGCCAGCGTTTCGAGGGGGATACCTTCCCGCAGCAGATGCGGGCGTACCGCTCCACGCACCGGGGCGGGTATCGCTCGCGCGGCGAGGCCCTGGCCCGGCCGCAGGCCGCCGTGCCCTCGCCCGAGGAGCTGGAGAAGTGGTGGGAGCGCTTCTCCCTGGCCTACAGCCACTTGGTGCCCATCGCCGAGCAGTGCGGGGTCAAACTGGCCATCCACCCCTCGGACACCCCCAATGTGGAGACGCCGCTGGGCGGCCTGGGGTACCACCGGGTGACCGACGCCTTTCCCAGCCGCAGCGTGGGGTACCTGTACTGCTGCGGCACCCGCGCCGAAGCCGGCGGCAGCAGCCTGGTCCTCGACGAGCTGCACAACTACGGCCGCAAGGGCCGGATTCTGATGGTGCACCTGCGCAACGTGCGCGGCAGCCTGGCCACAGCCGGGGCCTTTGAGGAGGTGCTGCTGGACGACGGCGACCTCAATCCTTTCAAGATTCTGCTGGAGCTGAAGCGGGTGGGCTTCTCCGGCTGCATCAACCCAGACCACATCCCCGCCATCGAGGGGGACGGTCCGCTGGTGGAACAGGGCCTGGCCTATTCGGTGGGGTACCTCAAGGCGCTGCTGGCGGCCCTGGCCACGCTCTGAGGAGAAGTGAGAGATAAAAAAGATCGCCGCCCTGGTTTTTGCCTTAATCCGCCTATTTGAGGGTTAGGAGGAGTTTGAACATGACCAAGACGCAGGATGTGGTGTTAGAGAACCGACAGCTGAGGCTGGTCATCACCAGCGATGGCATCGCCAAGAGCCTGGTATTCAAGCCAACCAATACTGAACTCCTGATACAGGGGAAGAGGGTCCCGGTCAGTACGATAACGGAGCCGCGTCCATACCAGAATGAGGTGAAACTGGCATACCCCAATAAGCGGACTACCTTCAAGGCCAATGCGGTCCGGAAGGAAGGGGATAAGCTGGTTATCGGGTACGACCTGATCCCTTGGGAAGCCACCGTGAGGGTTAAGATCACGGAGGATTACCTGGCATTCTCGCTGGAGGCGTTCAACCTGACCGAACCCTACGGCATTGTCATGACCGAACCGCCGATATCGGAGATGTGGTTCCTGCGCTTGCCTGTCCGCGAATTGGGGCATTGGGGCGACTGGCTGAATGTGATCTGGGACGATGAGGTGGCGGTCAACGTGCTGGCGGCAGATCCGGGTGCGAACGTCGATTCGGAAGAGGGTGAGGGCTATAGGATCCTGCAGGCGGGCACCGATGAAAAGGTGAAACTCACCGGCGTCACGGCCGCACTGATCACCTGTGCCAAAGGCGAGTTGCTCGACAAGATCGCCACGGTTGAGGAGGAGTATGGCCTGCCCCATGGCGTGGCCAGCCGCAGGCACGGTCTCTACAATGCCTCGTACTATTGGACGAGCACCGTGAATCCAACCGATGTCGATGAGCAGATCGAGTACGCCAAGCTGGGCGGCTTCCGGCTCATGAACATCTACTATCCCGCCTTCCTCGAAAGCAGAGGGTACCGGCTCATCGGCAACTACGATGCCTACCGGCCGGAGTATCCGCAGGGCAAAGCGGATCTGAAGGCGATGCTGACCAAGATCAAACAGGCAGGCATCACTCCGGGCTGCCACTTCCTCCACAGCCACATTGGCAGGGACAGCCAGTACGTCACACCCATGGCCGATCACCGGCTGAATCTTTTGCGGATCTTCACGCTGACCAAGCCTCTGGGGCAGACCGACACCACGATCCATGTCCAGCAAAACCCCATCCATTCGACGATGGCGGGGGATAGGCGGGTGCTGAAGATCGGGACGGAACTGGTCTCGTATGAGGGGTATACCACGACCCCTCCCTATACATTCTACGGCTGTGGGCGCGGCATAGACGGGACCCTGGTCCAGGCCCAGCCCGCCGGTACCCTGTTCGGCCTGCTGGATGTCAGCGAATTCGGCGCCACCAGTGTGTATCTCGACCAATACGCGGACCTGCAGGATGAAGTGGCGGACGGGATTGCCGAACTCTGGGATGCCGGATTCGAGTTTTTCTACTTCGACGGCTCCGAAGGAGTCAATCCGCCTTTTTGGTACCATGTAGCCGGCGCGCAAGACCGGGTGTTCGGCAAACTGAAACCGGAACCGATATTCG
>JADZBP010000162.1 GCA_020852055.1 Candidatus Latescibacterota bacterium | reverse complement strand
CTGCGCGAGCCGGGTGTATCTTATGCCTACCGCCAGGCGGCCCGCAACCTGCTGCCTGCCGATACCGAGGCGCTGCTGCGCGGCTATCGCGAGGTTTCCTGCCCGGTGCTGGCGATCTGGGGGCAGGAGGATCAGGTGGTGCCGGTGGCCCTGGCGGCCCGGCTGCAGGCGGATATCCCCCATGCGGCGGTGCAGCTGATCCCCGGCTGTGGTCACGCCCCACAGCTCGAATGCCCCGAGCTGGTGGCCGCGGCGCTGGCGGCATGGATACCGCGAGGAGCTTGAAGCATGGACGAGAGGACGCCCCACAACCTATTGCCCAGCGGCCGCAAGCTGCGGCTGATGGTCGGCGCTCTGCTGGCGCTCTTCAGCGCTGGCATGCTGGTCCTGCTGCTGGCCCTGGGCGTCGGACCGGGCTGGCGCCTCTTCGTGGCCCTGCCCCTGTGGGGGTGCGCCCTGTGTTTTTTGCAGGCCCGGGCCCGCACCTGTGTGTGGCTGGCCGGGCGCGGCCTGCGCGAGACCGCGACCGGCACCGCCCCGGTGGAAGACGCGCGGGAGTGCCTGGAACTGATGCGCCGGGGCCACCGGCTGCACCTGCAGGCCCTGATCCTGGCGGCCGCGGGCGCGGTGGGGGCGCTGCTGATTCCGGTATAGGAGGAGGATAGGTGCTGCAGAAGACCAATGAGGTCGCCCTGGTCGAGGCGATCAAGAAGATCCCCCTGCTCAACGGGATCTCACCCAGCCGTATCCGGGTGCTGATCACGCTCTGCGAGGGCCGCACCCTGCAGCCGGGCGAGGTGCTGTGCACCGCCGGCGGCATCAGCGACGCGCTGTATATCCTGCTGGTGGGCGAGTTGGGGGTGTTCACGCCCGACGATCTGCAGGTAGCTTCCCTCAAACCGGTCAACGCCCTGGGCGTGGGGGCGCTCACCGGGCAGCCGCGCCTGGCCGCCCTCAAGGCCCTCAAGCCCACCCGGGTGCTGGTGCTGCGCAAGACCCAGCTCGACCGCTTCTTCAACGCCGACCCGCCTTCCCGCAGCCGCATCTACCGCAACTTCATCCATATCCTGGCCGAGAAGGTCAACGCCGACAATGTGCGCCTGCGCGATCTGCAGGCCGAGCAGGAGCAGTACCACAGCCGGCAGGCTGTGCTGCAGCGCCAGCTCAAGGTGCATCAGCAACGGCTGCACTTCACCCTCGAGTTCGTGTCGCGGCGGGGGTATATGGAGTACGCCGAGGCGCGGGCCCAGGTGGATGCGCAGGAGTCGGCAGCCCGGGTGCTGGCGGTGACCGCCGATCCCCAGGTGCGCCAGCAGCTGCGCGAGGCCCTGCCCGGCTTCGCGGTGGTCGAGGCCGAGCAGGGCGAAGAGGCCCTGGCCGCTGTCAAGCAGGACCTGCCCGATGTGGTGTTCACCACCCTTTCGCTGCCCGGCATGGACGGCAAGGGCCTGCTGGAGCAGTTGCACGCCCTGCAGCCGCAACTGCCGGTGGTGGCCCTGGCCGGCGAGGGCGAGGATACCGAAGGCTTCGACGGGGTGGCCGCCTGGCCGCTCGACGCCGGGGCCCTGCGCGATACCGTGGATGGCCTGCTCGAGCGCGAGGGGCTCGGCTAGCCGCCGAACCAGTAGGCGTACAGCTCCCCCCGCAGGATCGAGAAACGCAGGCGCACGCTGCGGCCCATCAACGCCGACAGGTCGCGCCCGTCCCGCCAGCGCACCGGCTCGTCGAGGTGGTCGACGCTCAGGGGCAGGCAGTCCTCCAGGCCAAAGCCGGGCAACACCCGTTCCTCCCCGGCATCGAGCACCTCCACCTTCACCTGGCCGCGCCAGGCATCGAGGTTGAGGCGCAATTCCCGCCCTTCCACCGTTATTGCCTTACTCAGCACCGATCCCCACTCCACCCCGCCCTTGAGCGAGACGAAGCCGTCGAGGCGCAGCCGGGCCATACACACGGCGCTCGAATCGAGGTACTTGCGCTGCCGGGTGTCCTCCAGGGAGAGGCAGCGGTACTTGAGCCCCACGTAGTAGAACCACAATTCGCGGTTGCGCACCAGCGGGCCGTTGGTGGTGACGATCTGCCCGGTGTCGTAGGCGTGGTGCTGGCCGGGACCGGCCTGGTCGAGGAAGATGGCGCGGTTGGCCACCCGCTCCCAGTGGCGCAGGTCGCGGCTGCTGGCCAGTTCGACGGTCTTGCGGCTGTCGACGTTTTCGTACATGGGCGGGTGCTTGGCCGACCAGTGGTGCATCACCGGCAGGCCCAGGTACAGGCCTTCGTAGCGGAAGACCGGGAAATTGTAGATGTCGGTGCGCCATTCCTCGGGCCGGCTGTACACCGGGGTCAGCAGGGCGGGGTCGTCGAAGAAGCGCTGCAGCCGCTCGTTGCCGTTCTCCTGGTCGGTCTGGTCGGCGTGGAAGACCAGCTCCTGTTCGGTCCAGTGCGAGAAGTCCTCGCTGGTGGTGAGGAAGAAGGAGCGGCCGTACGGCCCGCCGTGTTTGACGGTGGCGATGAAGAGCCGGCGCTCTTCGTCGAGGGTGAGGTGGGATTCGTCGGCGCTGGCCAGCGGCTGCAGGCCGGGGTTATGCCAGTTGAGGGCGTCGGGGGAGACCAGCGGCTCGAGGGAGCCGCCCCGGTACGCCAGGCCCTTGAAGCGGCGGGCCGGATCGGGCTCGTGCGGATCGTGCACCGGGCCCAGCAGCAGCCCGTTGGCCGAGGGCAGGATATTGTTCCTGCCGCCGATGGGCACCCCGTTCCACAGGGGCACCGGGTAGTCGTGCAGCCCCAGGTGGGGTTTGTCCCAGTGGACCCCGTCGGTCGAGGTGGCATAGCAGTAGAAACCCTGGCCACCGGCTGGGGCGCCGGTGGGGTCGAGTTTCACCTCCGGGTCCGGGCCCTCGGCGCTGGCCAGGTAGATCATCTTGTAGAGTTCGTCCTGCGGGTCCCAGGCCGGGAGGGTGCGGATCTGGATGCCGCAGTTTTCCCAGCGGTACTCGGGGCGCAGCACTGCGTGGCCGGTGAAGCGGGCGGGCTGGTGCAGCTTGCGGGCCAGGTTGGTGATGCGCTCCACGCCGAAGTCGTCGATGAAGAGTTGCTTGTTGCCTCTGGGGGTTGCTTCCGGGGCGCTCATCGGCACTTCCCTCCTCTGGCGAGTGGCCCCGCGCCGGCACAGGCCGGGGCAGGGGGGCCGTATATTATACCATTACACGCGGCGTATACCGGGCGACACGAGATGAACCCAGCACTGGCCTTTTCCCAGGTGAACAAAACCTATGCGCTGGCCGGCAACGGCAGCCGATATGCCCTGCGCGAGGTCTGCTTCGCGGTGGCGGCAGGCCAAAAGATAGCGATTGTCGGGCGCAGCGGCAGCGGCAAGTCCACCCTGCTGCACCTGGCCGCCGGCATCGACGTGCCCACCACCGGCGAGGTGTGGGTTGAGGGCCGGGAGCTGGGCCGCCTCTCGGAGGGGGAGCGCACCCTGTTCCGCCGCCACGAGGTGGGGCTGATCTTCCAGTTCTTCCACCTGCTCTCGCACCTGTCGGTGGGCGACAACGTGGCCCTGCCGGCGATGATCGCCGGGGAACACGGCGAGGCCGCCGAGGCGCGGGTGGTGGAACTGCTGGAGCGCGTGGGCCTGGCCGACCGCCGGCGCGACCCGGTGCAGCAACTCTCCGGGGGCGAGATGCAGCGGGTGGCCATCTGCCGGGCCCTGCTGCGCCGGCCGCGCCTGCTGCTGGCCGACGAACCCACCGGCAATCTCGACGACGAGAACGGCCGGCGGGTGATGGACCTGCTGCTCTCGCTGGCTGACGACGAGGGCGCGGCCCTGCTCTTTGTCACCCACAGCCAGGAGTTCGCCCGGCTGGCCGACCAGGTGTGGGAACTCCACAGCGGCGAGTTGGTGGCGGGGACTGAGGGGTGATCCGCTACTTCGCCAAGGCGCTGGGGGCGCACTTCCGCGCCGGCCGCAGCCTCTTCCTGCTGACGGTCTTCGGGGTGGCGCTGGGGGTGGCGGCGGTGTTGTCCATCCAGATCATCAATCGCAATGCCCTGGCCGCCTTCGAGGGCGGCATCCATGCCCTCAGCGGCGACGCCGACCTCAGCGTGCTGGGGCGCACCCCCAGTCTGCCCGAATCCCTCTATGTGGCGGTGCTGGCCACCCCCGGGGTGCAGGCGGCCTGGCCGCTCCACCGGGTGAACGTGGCCCTGGCTGGCCACCGCCGCTTTTACCTGGAGGTGATCGGGGTCGATCTCCTTGCGCCCCTGCGGGTGCCCTGGCAGGGGGAGCGGGCCGATCTGGCCGGGGCGCTGGGCCGGCCGGGATGGGCGGCTTTTTCCCCGGCGCTGGCCGGGGAGATGGGCTGGACCGTGGGGGACTCGGTGCAGGTGTACCGCGGCTCGCAGGTGGCATGGCTGCAGGTGGGGGCGCTGGTCGATTTCCAGCAACTCAGCCCTCTGGCCAGCCCGCGTATGGTGGTGATGGACATCGCCCAGGCCCAGCATCTTTTGGGCGGGGCCGGACAGTTGCACCAGATCGACGTGGTGGTCGCCAAAGGGGCCGATGCGGCGGCGGTGCAGGCGCGCCTGCAGCAAGCACTCGGTCCGGCGGTCCGGGTGCTGACCCCCCAGCAGCGGGTGCAGCAGACCGCAGGGCTGCTCTCGGCCTTCCGGCTCAACCTGACGGCCCTGAGTTTGATCAGCCTGATCGTGGGGCTCTTCCTGGTCTACAGCAGCACCCAGGCCTCGCTGGTGCGGCGGCGGGCCGAGTTCGGCATGTTGCGCTCTCTCGGGGCGACGCGGGCGCAGGTCTTCGGACTGATCGTGGCGGAGGTAGCCCTGCTGGGCGGGTTGGGGGTGCTGGTGGGCCTGCCCCTGGGGTACTGGGGCGCCCGGGCCAATATCGGGGTGGTGAGCACGGCGCTGAGCAATCTCTATCTATTGGAGGAGATCCATGCCCTCGAACTGCCCTGGTGGCTCTTCGGGTTGGCGGCGCTGATCGGGGTGGGCGGCGCGGTGGCCGGGGCGCTGATGCCGGCCCTGGACATGTGCCGCCGCGACACCCGCACCCTGCTCTCGGCCTTCACCCTGCACGAAAAGATCGGCTCCCTGGCCCCGGCGCTGGGGGTGGGCGGGGTGTTGCTGATGGCGGTGACCGGGGTCTGGTATTGGACCCTGGGGCGGGTCTGGCAGCCGGCGGGTTTTGCCCTGGCGCTGAGCCTGCTGCTGGGCTTGCCCCTGACCGCCCCGCTGGTGGTGAAAACCCTCACCGGGTGGATTCGGGTGCGGAACTTCGGCCTGGCCTACAGCCTGCGCAGCCTGGGCACACGCCTGCAGACCACGGCCTTTGCGGTGGCGGCCCTCGCCGTGGCGGTGAGTATGGTGGTGGGCACCACCCTGATGGTCGGCAGCTTCCGCCGCACCCTCGAGGTGTGGATTCAGACCACGGTGCAGGCCGACCTGTACGTATCGCCGGCCTCGTGGCGCGGGCAGGGCGAGGGCGGCGGATTGGCGGACGAACTGGTAGCCACCCTGGCGGCCCATGCCGGGGTGCGGGCCGTGGACCGGCTGCGAGCCCTCACTGCGTACACCCCCGAAGACCAGCGCCTGGCCCTGGCCGCGGTGGACATGGGCCTTTCCCGCGGCGCGGCGCGTTTCGCCCTGTTGCAGGGCGAGGCCGGGGTGGCCTTCGACCAGGTCCACCGCCAGGGGGCGGTGCTCATCGGCGAGACCCTGGCCCGCCGGAAGCACCTGTGGCAGGGAGACGAGCTGGCCATCTGCGTGCCGGCCGGGGTGCGGTCCTTCCCCATCGCCGGGGTGTACTACGACTACAACGCCCAGGGCGGGGCGGTGATCATGGATCTGGCGACCTTGGCGGCCCACTGGGGTCCGGGGCCGGTGCAGAGCGCGGCTCTGTACCTGGAGCCGGGGCTCGACGCCGAAAGGGTGGCCGACGCCCTGCGCGACGAACTCGGCGCCGCGCCCCTGGAGATCCGCAGCAACCAGCGCCTGCGCCGCGAGGCCCTGGATATCTTCGACCAGACCTTTGCGGTGACCAAACTGCTGCAGGGCATCAGCTGGTTGATCGCCGTGTGCGGCGTCGCCCTGATGCTGCTGGTCCTAGCCCGCGAGCAGCTTCCCGAACTGGCCCTGTACCGCGCCCTGGGCGCCACCTCGCGCCAGGTATTCTCCCTCTTCGTCGGCAAGGGGTTGGGTATGGGGTTGTTCGGGTTGGTGCTAGGTGGGGCGGGCGGGGTGCTGCTGGCGATGATCCTGATCTTCGTCATCAACCGGGCCTATTTCGGTTGGACCATCCAGTTGCACTGGCCCTGGGCGGTGCTGGCCACCCAGGCGGCCACCATCCTGGGGGCGGCGGTGTTGGCCAGCCTGTACCCGGCGTTCAAGGCCAGCCGGACCCCGGCCAGCGAATTGAGGCGCGAGGATGCCTGAGCCCAAGCGATACCTCGGATGGAGCGCGGCGGTCCTGGTGGCGGCGATGCTGGCGCTGGCCTGGGCGCAGGGAGAGCCAGAATGGCGCCTGGCCCGGCCGGACTACCCCTGGTCCTTTCCCCGCGACCACTGGGCCCACCCCGAGTACCAGACCGAGTGGTGGTACTTCACCGGACACCTCCGCTCGGCCGAGGGCCGGCGCTTCGGCTACCAGTTCACCTTCTTCCGGGTGGGCCTGCTGGCCGAGCGGCCGCCGTTGGACTCGCAGTGGGCGGCCGGCCAGCTGATCATGGGGCACGCGGCCCTCAGCGATCTGGACGGCGGCCAGCACTACTTCAGCGAGGTCCTGTACCGGGTGACGCCGATGCTGGGCGGTTTCGGGGTCTATCCCGATTCCCTGATCGGGTGGAGCCGGGGGCCGTCCGGCACGGCGGCGCGCTGGACCCTGCGGTGGAACGGCGCGGCCTTCGACCTGGCGATGGTGGACGAGGCCCAGGGCCTGGCCATCGAGCTGCAGACCCAGCCGCTCAAGGCGCTGGTGTT
>JADZBP010000161.1 GCA_020852055.1 Candidatus Latescibacterota bacterium | reverse complement strand
TGCGGGCCTGGAGCATGGACAGCGCCTCGCTGAACTCCGCCTCGGTGCCAAACTCGAAATGACCGGTCTGGTAGAAACGGCAGTACGCATCCCAGCCGGCGTGCATCCAGTAGATCAGCTCGATGCCGGGGCGCAGCCGGTCGAAGAGGGCGCGGTGGGCCATCAGCAATTCGATGAACTCCGCGTTGGTGGAGCCAGGATACCCGCCCGGATCGCTGTCGATGATGGTCATGCCGTCGGCATTCTTGAGGTACCCCAAGGTCTCCTCGCGCCGCCGCATCATCTCGGCCACCGCCTGCCGGTCAGCCGGGTCCACCCGCCGGTCGCAATAGAAGAAGCGGCGTTGGGCAAAGGAGGCGCGCGCCGCCACCTCGTCGTGCGCCACCACGTTGGGGCAGAGGGCCAGGTACACCCGCATCTCCAGCTCTTCGTGCAGCAGGTCGATGACCCGACGGAGTTTCTCCAGATTCTCGCGGTCGCTGGCCAGGAGCGGCGCCGGCATGGTCTCGATCACCGGCCAGATCAGCAGGGCGTTGAAGCCCAGTTCGCGCAGGCCGGCGGCGTACCCCCGCCAGTCCTCCACCCTCCAGGTGCGCGCCGCGTACGGGTGGTGGTAGGGCCAGTGCTGATGCACGTACATACCGACCAGGCCGTCCTTCATCGTCCGTTCTCCTTTGTTTTTACAATACCAGCCACACGCCCCCCATACAGGCGGCGATGCCCAGCAGCATCCGCAGGCTCACTTCCTCTTTGAGAAAGAACGCCGCCAGGATCACCCCGAAGACCGGCGAGGTGGAGCCCAGCGTGGCGGTCTTGGTGGCCCCGATCATGCGCAGCGCGCTCAAAAAAGTGAAGGCCGAAAGCCCCATGCCCACCAGGCCGCTGAGGGCAACGACCAGCCCGGCGCGGCGGTCGAGCCCTTGCAGGTCCTGATGGCGGCGGTGGTGGACCCGGGTGAAATACAGCAGCCCTGCCACCAGGGGCAGGCGGACGGCATTGGCCTGGATGGTGGTGAGATGGGCGATGGCCGGGCCGAGGAAGACCATGCTCAGCCCCCACGAAGCCGCCGCCCCCAGCGCCATGGCCGCCCCGTACTTCAGGCGGAGGGGGGACCTCGGCTGGCCCACCACTGCCGGCTCGGCCGGCGCTCCCCGGCTGGAGAGCAGCATCACCCCTCCGGCCACCAGGCCAGCACCCAGGGCCAGTCCGGGGCTGGCCGGCTTGCCCAGGAGCACCCACTCGAAAAACATGGTGAGCAAGGGGCAGGTGCAGGCCAGGGCCAGGGCCCGCGCCACCCCGATCTCGCGGATGGCGGTCAGGTACAGGGTATCCCCCACCACCATGCCGATGCTCAGCGAAGCGAGGAGCAGCGCCCACTCGCGCAGGGGCACCTGCAACAGGGTGGCCAGCGGTTCGGTGAAAGGCAAGAGCACCAGGTAGCACAGGCCCGCCGCCCCGCAGCGCAGCGCGTTCATGGCCGCCGGCGGCAGCAGGTGGGATTGGGTGCGCACCAGCAGGGCACTCAGGGCGCCCAGGAAGGCCGAGAGCAGGGCGCAGAGTTCGCCGCTCAGAGCACCAGCCACACGCCTCCCATACAGGCAGCGACCCCCAGCAACACCCGCAGGCTCACCTGCTCTTTGAGAAAGACCACCGAGAGAACCAGCCCGAAGACCGGCGACACCGAGGTCAGGGTCACCGCCTTGGTGGCCCCGATCAATTTGAGCGCCTCCAGGTACATCAGCGAGGAGATGCCCATGCCCACCAGCCCGCTGCCGGCCACCACCAGCCAGGTGCGGCGGTCGAAACCGCGGAAGGCCGCCGTGCCGCGCAGCTGGGTGAGAAAGACCACCAGCGCCACCAGGGGCATACGCACCGAGTTGGCCTGCACCAGGGTCAGGTGGGCGATGGCCGGCACCAGCATCACCGTGCTCAATCCCCACAGGACCGAAGCGACCAGGGCCAGGATCACCCCGTACTGCAGCCGCACCGGGCGGGTCTCCACCTCCTTGCCGCGCCCCGAGAGCAACACCACCCCGCCTGCCACCAGGACACAGCCCAGGGCCAGCCCAGGGCTGGCCGGACGGTCCAGCAGCAGCCACTCGAAGAGCAGGGTGGCCAGCGGATAGGTGGAGGCCAGGGCCAGGGCCCGCGACAGGCCGATCTCGCGGATGGCGGTCAGGTACAGGGTATCGCCAGTGGCCATGCCGACGATCACCGAGCCGACCAGCAACAGCCACTCGTGGGAGGTCACCCGGTCCAGGCCGACCAGCGGATCGCTGAAGGGCAGCCAGATCCAGAAGAAGAGCGCCGCACAGCCGCAGCGGATGACGTTCATCGCCGCCGGCGAGACCTGCTGCGAGCGGGTGCGCAGCATCATGCCGTTCACCGCCCACAGGCAGGCCGAACCCAGGGCGCACAACTCGCCCAGCGAGAGCCATTCGCTCATCCGGCGGCTTCGATCCTGACCGGCACCCCGGCTTCGAGGCGCAGGTGAAGCGCGTCCCCCTCCAGCCGATGGGCCGGCGCCGGGCCGCGCCCCTCCCGCCCCAGGGTGCACAGGCGCAGGGGTTTGCCCTGCAGGGCAGCCGGCAATACCCAGCGCCGCTCGCTGCCTCCCTTGCTGTACGCATACACCACCTCGCCGCGCGGAATGAAGCGGTCCCCCCCCTCGGCCACCACCACCGCCCCCTGGCAGACCCGCAGCGACTCCGGCCCTTCGATACAGACCTCGGCCACCACCCCGCCCGCGTAGGTGATGCGCCAGCCCTCTCCCACCTCGTCCCAGGCCAGCAGCTCGCGCTCGTTGTAGAAGTGGTGCAGCAGCACCCCCAGGTAGATGCAGTCGACGATCTGTGGCCACTGCGACTCCAGGCACCAGGTCATGGTGGCGGTGGGCAGCCAGCTGAAATGCTCGCGCCGCACGGTCTCGGGCAGGTCCTCGGGCGGCATGCGTTTGTAGGTGATATCGATGTGGATGGCGTTGCACAGGCCGTAGTCGGCGGTGGTGGCCCGGCCCAGGTGGTCGCCGCGGCCGCCGCCGTAGATACGCCGGTGCAGGATCTGTCGCATGCGATCGGGCGGGTCGTGGTGCCAGAAACCGCTGACGATCAGGGCGGGGTCGATGGGCAGGCCGTTGTACCCCTCGGTGGTCACGGTGATGCCGCGCTGGCGCAACCAGTCCACCACCGGCATCACCCCGCAGACCAGCTCCTCCAACACCCCGATCTCCTCCCAGCCAGGCCGGTTGAGGGTATTGGTGAGCCGCAGATTGTCGAAGTGCAGGGTGCGGGCCAGCGGAAAACAGTCCATGAAGCGCTGCAGCCGGCGGAAGACCGCCCCGGTCTCCGCGTCGCGGGTGTGGCACACCGAGCCGGGGATCACCAGGTGGTCGCCGCCCTGGCCGGCCACAATATAGGCCTCGTCCCAGTCCCGGCTGTGCGGGTACGCGTCGTCGATATTGGCGTGGTAGCTGAGTAGGGCGTTGTATGCGCGGGGACAGGCCTGCGACAGGGCACGCAGTTGTTCCGGCGTGCCAATATGGGGATTGAAGCCCTCCAGGGTGGGATAGGCCCCGTCGTGGCCCCCTTCCTGCTGGCCCACCAGATAGATCACCTGCGGCAATCCGTCGGTGACCCGGTTGATCGCGCCGATGATCTCTTCGGCCTGGGCCAGATCCGTAGCTGTACCCAGCGGGCCGTAGTGCATGAAGATCTTGTAGACGATGGCATCGGCGTAGAGCGGGTCGCCCTGGGGCCGGGCGCGGTTCACCCACAGGCGGTAGTCGCTCAGGTCGGCCCGGCCGTCGCCGTTGAGGTCGCCCAGGAACACCACCCGGGCTTCGAGCAGGGGCAGGGTCTGCTGCCGCACCCGGTACTGGTAGGTATTGAGGCCAATGGTGTACGAGCCGTCTTCCCGCTGCTGGTGGGTCAGAGGGAAGAGCGGATAGTTGCTGTCGGCGAAGGCGCACACCGCCCCGTTCCACAGCGCCCCGTAGATCACCGGCTGGGGCCGGGGCGCGGGCGCGGGCCGGCCCAGCTGATCCATGGCCCACATCTTGTGTCCCGCCTGCGGGTCGGGCGCGCTGGTGAACATGCGCCAGCAGTTGTAGGCCGGGTCGGCGCAGACCAGCAAGGGCAGTTCCTGCCAGTCGAGGCGGATGAATTCCCCTTCCGGGTCGTGTACCGCCGCGAGGCGGAAGGCCAGCGCGTTTTCCTCGAGCACCAGTTCCCAGCGCACCGCCAGCTCGCCGCCCTTCAGCCGCATCCGGTAGCTGACCGTGTTGCCGGTACAGGCCGCCTCGATCTCCCATCCTGCCCACGGGACGGGCTGCCCGTTGAGGCACAGGACGCCTGCCTCGCCGGCGCCACCGAACTGCTGGCCCGAAGGCAGGTGGCGATAGCGGCGCACCAGGAGCCGGGTGGCATCCACTTCGACGTGCAGGATGGTGTTCTGCAACTGGAAGGTAGAGGGCTGAGCCACTGCTTCTTCTCCTGGGGGCGGAATGCCAGGGCCGGGTCATTTCCAAAGGCCTGCGGCGGCTATATATTGAGATACAATCACGCCATCAAAGGACTCCGGGGCAATGGCAGACACACCGCGGGAACAGGCATGCTCGGCTGGCTCGGCCTGAAAGGCGCGGACACCGATCCGCTGGAGGAATGGCGCGCGACAGCGGCCTCGGGAGCCGGCCCTTTTCTCGCCGTCGAGGGCCTGAGCAAATCCTTCGGCCCGGTGCAGGCCCTGGAGCGGATCAGCCTCGAGGTCCAGCGCGGCGAGTTCGCCGCCCTGCTGGGGCCCTCGGGTTGCGGCAAGACGACCTTGCTGCGTATCCTGGCCGGCCTCGAATCGCCCGACGAGGGCCAGGTCCTGCTGGGGGGGCGCCCCCTGCACAGTCTGCCGGCGCACCGCCGGCCCATCAACACTGTTTTCCAGAGCTATGCCCTCTTCCCCCACCTCACGGTCTACGAGAACATCGCCTTTGGCCTGCGGGCCCGCGGCCTGCCAGACGGCCAACTGAAGGACAAGGTCGCCCGCGGCCTGGCGCTGGTGCACCTCGAGGAACAGGCCGGCCGCCTGCCCCACCAGCTCTCGGGCGGGCAGCGCCAGCGCGTGGCCCTGGCCCGCGCCCTGGTCAACGAGCCCTTGCTGCTCTTGCTCGACGAGCCGCTCTCGGCCCTCGACGCCCGCCTGCGCGCCGAGATGCAGCTGGAGCTGCGCCAGTTGCAGCAGCGCCTGGGCACCACCTTCGTGCTGGTCACCCACGACCAGGCCGAAGCGATGAGTGTGGCCGACCGCATCTTTGTGATGGAGGAGGGCCGCATCGCCCAGAGCGGCACCCCCGCCGAGGTCTACGAACAACCGCGCACCCGTTTCGTCGCCCAGTTCCTGGGCAGCGCCAACCTGATCGAGGCCCGGCGCAACGGCCACGACCACGTGGTCGAGACCTCGCTGGGCCCCCTCACCCTGCGGCAGCCCCCGCCCTGGCAGGCCGGCACCCTCTCCATCCGGCCCGAACGCATCGCGGTCTGCCCCGAAGCCCCCGCGATCAACGGCCTGGCAGCCACGGTCAGCGACTGGGTCTACCGGGGCGACCACTGCGAGGTGGTGGTGGAACCCGGTACCCTGCGCCTGCGTACCGCTCCCTCGGCCCTGTTGCAGCGGGGCCACACCCTGTGGCTGTACCTGCCCCCCGAACATCTCGAAGCATTACATGGCTGAGCAAGAGCCTATACGGAAGTTCGCTTTGTCGGCGAGCCCGAGCGAGAGCACCGTGGGTAAGGCGCCCGAAGGAGGCATATCTCTGAAGGAAGATCTGCCGACTGAGGGCAACGCCGACCACGGCGCTCGCAGCCGGGCGCAGCCCAAATTGGTACTTCCGTATAGGCTCATAGTGTGGCAGGGCCGGCTGACCACCCGCCGCCGGCTGATGCGCGAGGCCTGGTCCTGCGCCGGAGGCGGCCTGCTCTGGCTGCTGCTCTTCCTGGTACTGCCCTCGCTGCTGGTGGGCGCCATGGCCTTTGCCGGCCGCGACCCGTACGGCCAGGTGATCTGGAATTTCACCGGAGAAAACTTCCGCCGGCTCGCCGGCTTTGGCGCCCTGGGCTGGTCCCCGGCCTACTTCTACATCCTGGCCCGCAGTCTCTGGCTGGCGACGGTGGTGACCTTCTTTTCGGTGGGCCTGGCCTACCCGCTGGCCTTCTTCATGGCCGGCCTGGGATCACGCCGCCGCGCCCTGGCCCTGGCCCTGATCGCCATCCCCCTGTGCACCAACCTGATCATCCGCACCTATGCCTGGGAGCTGCTGCTCTCGCCCCAGTTGCCCCTGGCGCGCCTGGCCGCACTCCTGGGGCTGATCGCGCCAGGGGAGGCCCTCTATCCCGGCGCCCTGGGGGTATATCTGGGCATGATCTCCTATTCGCTGCCCTTTGCGGTCCTGCCCCTGTACACCAACGTGGAGCGTCTCAACTGGTCGCAGGTGGAGGCCGCCCGCGATCTGTACGCCTCGGACCGGCGGGTCTTTCTGCAGGTGATCGTGCCGCAGACCCTGCCGGGCCTGAGCGCCGCCGTGGTGCTCACCTTCGTGCCGGCCCTGGGCATCTTCGCCATCGCCGACCGCCTGGGCGGGGCCTCCTTCATGCTGGTGGGCAATGTGATCCAGCAGCAGTTCAGCGCCAGCCGCGACTATCCCTTTGGCGCCGCCCTCAGCCTGGTGCTCATCCTGCTCACCCTTGGCGGTCTGTACTTCTACCGCCGCCATAACAAAGGGATGGAACTGCTGTGAGGGCTCCGCTGCTGGTCGCCACCGTGGCCCTGGCCCTGGCCCTGCTCTATCTGCCCCTGCTGGCCGTGGCCATCTACTCGGTCAACGCCGCCCGCATCGGCCTGGTCTGGCAGGGTTTCACCCTCGACTGGTACGCCCGCCTCTTTCACCACGAGGCGATCTTGCAGGCGGCGCGCAACACCCTGGTCCTGGCCCTGCTCTCCACCACCCTCTCCACCATCCTGGGCACCCTGCTGGCCCTGGCCCTGGAGCGGTACCCCTGGACCCGGCGCACCCGCCGCCTGCTCGAAGCCGTGGTGGACCTGCCGGTGGTGACCCCGGATCTGGTTTTTGCCGCCGCGCTGGTGGTGGCCTTTGCCCTGGTGCGCGCCCTGTGGGCCGGCTTCGAACTGGGCCTGCCCACCATGGTCATCGGCCACGTCACCTTTCAGCTCTCCTTCGTGGCCCTGGTGGTGCGCAGCCGGCTAGCCCTCATCGGGCCCACCCTCAGCGAGGCGGCCCGCGACCTGTACGCCAGTTCGGGGCAGCTCTTCTGGCGCGTCACCCTGCCCCTGCTCTGGCCGGGTATCGCCGCCGGGGCGCTGCTGGCCTTCACCCTCTCCCTCGACGACTTCGCCATCAGCTTCTTCACCGCCGGCCCCCACTCCGACACCCTGGCCATCTACATCTACGCCTCCCTGCGCCGCGGCCTCAGCCCCGAGCTGCACGCCCTCTCCACCCTGATCCTCTTCGCCAGCGCCGCCCTGGTCCTGGGGCTGCAGCGCCTGGCGTGGAAAGAGACCTGAGATGCGCCTCCTCCCCCTGCTGCTCCTCCTCCTGGCCGGCTGCGGCCCGAAAGAGGCACCCGCCCCACCCCGCAAACTGAATCTGTACATGTGGTCCGAGTATATCGATCCCCAGATCCCCGCCGACTTCGCGGCCAAGACCGGGGTGAAGGTCAATGTCTCGGTATACGAGTCCTCGGAGGAGATGCTGGCCAAGCTCCAGCACGCCGGCGGCCACCGTCAGTACGATCTGGCAGTGGTCTCCAACATGCTGGTGCCCACCCTGGTGCAACTGAAGCTGGTCCAGGCCCTCGACCAGGGCCGTATCCCCAATCGCAATAACCTCGACGCCCTCTTCATAGATCCAGCCTACGACCCGGGCAACCGCTACAGCCTGGCCTATCAGTGGGGCACCGTCGGCCTGCTTTACAACAAAACCAAACTCCCCGATCTCGATCCCTCGTGGGGGCTGCTCTTCGACCCGGCCCGGGTGCGGGGGAGCTTCGTGCTCATCGACGAGATGCGCGACCAGTTGGGGGCAGCCCTGATCTTTCTGGGGCACTCGGCCAACAGCACCGATCCGGAGCAGCTGCGTCGGGCCGGCCAGCTGGTGCTGGAGGCCAAGAGGAACGCCAGGTCGCGGGGTTGTGAGGGGGGTGTGGGCGGCAAGAACAAGGTCGCTGCGGGCCTGGCCGACCTGGCTGTCGTTTGGAGCGGGGATGCGCTGCGGGCCATCGAGGAAGATCTCAGGGGCGAACTGGCCTATGTGGTACCCAGCGAGGGCTCCATCGTCTGGGCCGACGTGATGGTGATCCCGGCCCAGGCGCCCAACCCGGAGGCGGCGCACCAGTTCATCAACTACCTGCTCGACGCCCAGGTGGGGGCGCAGCTCTCGCGTTTCACCCGCTATGCCAGCCCGAACCAGGCCGCCCGCGCCCTCCTGCCCAAGGAGGATCTGGAGAACCCGGTGCTCTACCCTGCCCCGGAGGTGCTCTCGCACCTCGAGTACCAGCGCGAGGTGGGCGAACAGGTGCGCCTGTACGACGAAGTGTGGACCGAAGTCAAAAGCCGCTGAGTCAGCCTCTCCCCTGAACCGCCCCTGACTTCACCAACCGACCCGCCAACCAGGCCTCGGCGGAAGTGCCGTTTCGGCACCGCCGGACTGCCGTGTCGACCTGTGATTTATACATCTATTTTTACGATGAACAAATGCGGAATGATCTATTTTTCAAGCCATCCGATCGCGGGTATATTCTTTGGCGTAGTTGGTTATCCAACCCCCAGCAGGAGCCTTTGCCATGAAAATGGAAGTGCGTGCCAACCAACACCGCGTGGGGGCCAACCTGCGCCACCACGTCGAGAAGCGGCTGCGTTTCGCCCTGGGCCGCTTCAGCCGGCAGGTCAACACCGTCAAGGTCCAGCTCTCCGACCTCAACGGCCCGCGCGGCGGAGTGGACCAGTGCTGCCGGGTGGAGGTGAGCCTGGTATCCGGCGGCCGGCTCATCGTCGAGGATACCCAGAGCTACCTGTACGCCGCCATCAGCCGCGCCGCCGAACGGGTGGGACGGGCCCTTGCCCGCCAGCTTTCGCGCCAGCGCGACGCGCAGAGAATCCCCATCCCCATTCACCATGAGGCCTGAAACCATGATGAACCAGGTGATGCCCGCCGCTGTGGCCCCGGCCAGCGCCAGCCTTTTCGCCGCCTGACCCCCGTAGCGCCTGGCCTCCCGTGGCCAGGCGCACCCTACGCCCTATCCCGCTGAAAGGAAGTTGATGGAAGTACTGAGTGTCTCTCCCTGGGTATGGATCGGCTTCACCGCCTTTGTGCTGGGCATGCTGGCCCTCGACCTGGGGGTCTTCCACCGCAATGCCCACGTGGTCAGCTTCAGGGAAGCCCTCAATTGGAGCCTGGTCTGCGTCGGGCTGGCCGGGCTCTTCAACGCCGGCATCTATCACTGGTACGGCGCCGAGAAGGCCCTGGAGTTCGCCACCGGCTATCTCATCGAGATGGCTCTCTCGGTGGACAATATCTTCGTCTTCCTGGTGCTCTTCGCCTACTTCTCGGTGCCCCCCGCCCTGCAGCACCGGGTGCTCTTCTGGGGCGTGCTGGGGGCGCTGGTCATGCGGGCGATCTTCATCGCCCTGGGTTCGGCCCTGCTCCAGGAGTTCCACTGGGTGATCTATATCTTCGGCGGGCTGCTGGTCGTGACCGGTATCCGCCTGCTCATGCACCAGAACGCCGAGATGCACCCGGAGCGCAATCCGCTCTACCGCCTCTTCAAGCGCTACGTGCCGGCGGTGGACGACTACCGGGGCAGCCAGTTCCTGGTCCGCGAGGGCGGCCGCTGGCTGGCCACCCCGCTGCTGCTGGTGCTGGTGCTGGTGGAGGGCACCGACCTGGTCTTTGCCATCGACTCGATCCCGGCCATCTTCGCCGTCACCAAGGACCCCTTCATCGTCTTCACCTCCAACATCTTCGCCATCCTCGGGCTGCGCTCGCTCTTTTTCGTCCTGTCTGGAGTAGTGGAAAAATTCCACCACCTGAAGACCGGCCTGGCTCTGGTACTGGCCTTCGTCGGCGCCAAGATGCTGCTGGTCGATCTCTACAAGATTCCCATCGGGGTTTCGCTGGGTGTGGTGGTGCTCCTGATCGGCGGTTCCATCGTCCTCTCGCTGCTGCGGCCCAAGGCCAAGGCCCCGGTCCTGGCCGCCGAGCCGGTTGCCGCCCGGAGCGGTTGACCCGGTCGCCGGCAGGGGATATCTTGCCCGGAGACCCCCGCCCGGCACGGGGCCGGGAAAAGGAGATGACGAGATGGAAATCGACCTATCCAACATCTATAAAAAGCGGCGCGCCGAATCGCGCTCCCTTTCGGCCGAAAACTTCCGCGGCGAGAAGGGCAAAGGCGGCATGGCCACCGCCGAGACCACCCTGCACCAGGGCTGCGCCAACGCCGCCCGCGAGCTGGGCCAGACCTGGAAGGTCTCTCCCTGCCTGGAATTGCCGGCTGGCAAGACGGTGGCAATCATGGACAACGAAGGTCCCGGCGTGATCCGCCATATCTGGATCACCCTCGACCCGCGCTGGTACCGCCACGTGATCGTGCGGGTGTACTGGGACGGCGACACCACCCCCTCGGTGGAGGCGCCGGTGGGCGATTTCTTCTGCAACTCGTGGAACACCCGCCAGGCCATCGTGGCCCAACCCATCAACGTCAATCCCAGCGGCGGCATGAACTGCTACTTCCCCATGCCCTTCCGCCAACACGCGCGCATCACCGTGGAGAACGACTCGCCGGTCGATCTGCCCCATTTCTTCTACACCATCAACTACACCCTCGAAGAGGTGGACCCCGACGCCCTCTACTTCCACGCCCAGTGGCGCCGCACCAACCCCCTGCAGTACGGCACCGACTACGTGATGGTGGACGGCATCAAAGGGCAGGGCCAGTACGTGGGCACCTTCATGGCCTGGCAGCAGAACAACGCCGGCTGGTGGGGCGAGGGGGAGATCAAGATGTTCCTCGACGGGGACGGGAAGTTCCCCACCATCTGCGGCACCGGCACCGAGGATTATTTCGGCGGAGCCTGGGGTTTTGGCGACGATTTCTCGGCGCCCTATCTGGGCTACAAGCAGGTGATCAAGAAATCGGGGGAGGTGGGGGCGCGCATGACCCTGTACCGCTTCCACGTCTGCGACCCGGTCTTCTTCAAACAGGAGCTGCGGGTGACCATGCAGGCCATCGGCTGGCGTTCGGAGGGCCGGTATCTGCCCCTGCAGGACGACATCGCCGCCGTGGTCTACTGGTACCAGACCTTACCACACGCGCCTTTCCCGGCCCTGCCGGGGCGCAACGATCGGGAGATCATCTGAAATGGAATTGACCCCGCAGCAGCAGCACTGGCGGCGCTACTTCGACGATTTCGGCTTCGTCTGGCTCCCGGGCTTCTTCGCCGCAGAGGTGGGCTGGATCTCCCAGGAATTTGAACGCCTGCTCCAAGAGCAGGGCAGTACCCACGACGGCACCAAACGCACCGGCTGTCATTCGCCTCTGGAAGCGAGCGAACGCCTGGGCACGCTGTTGACCGATGGGCGGTTGGTGGGGGTGCTGAACGCGGTGCTGGGGGAGGGCTACGAGTACCTGGGCAGTGCGGGGGAGTTGTACACCGGCGACGGGATGTGGCACCCCGACGGGGTGTTCAAGGATTTCCGGCGGGCCAAATTCGCCATGTACCTGGACCCCCTGACCCCGCAGACCGGCGCCCTGCGGGTGGTCCCCGCCTCCCACCTGCAGGGTTGGGAGGGCAACCTCGACCCACAGGCCCTGTGGGGCATCAGCAACTACGAGGTGCCCTGCGCCTCTTTCGACAACAAACCGGGGGACGCGATCATCTTCAACCTGCACACCCTGCATAACTCCCTGGGCGGGGGGTACCGGCGGCGCATGCTCAACGCCGTGTTCAAGTCGCGAGTGGTGCCCGGCCTGGCTCCAAGGTCGGCGTGAGTTCAGCGCCGATCCAGAAGCCTGCTATGGGTTTTTGGGTCGGCGCCTATTCCCCGGCCAGATAGTCGTGTTCGATACGCGCAAAAGCCTCGGAGAAACTCGCTTCCAGATAAAAGGCATCGCCGTAGGCCACCGGCTGCAGGCAGGTCACATCGCACAGGGGTGAGGCTTCCAGCTTCACTACCCCGCGCCCGCGAAAACAGGCGTGGGCCCGGAAGTTTTCCACTGCCGGGGCCGTGTCGATCAACTGCTTGAGCGCCGGACCGGGCCGGTCGGCGCGCGGAATGAGTTTGAGGCGCCACGAAGGAGAGAGGCCGGGCATCACCTCCGGGGCCACTGGTTCTTCCATGGTCGAGCTGAGGGTGATCACCGGCATCTCTCCCATGGCCGCGCGGGTGAACATCGTTCGGCCGGAAAATCCCACCTCGAGGGCGGCGAAGATCTTGGGGGTGCCGTAGATCTCGCGGCCGGCGGCGATGCCGGCCGGGCCGTCGTGCCACACGTGTGAGCAGTACCAGCCCTCCCGGCCGCGGAAGCGGCACTTCTGCTCGACCACCGCCTCCCTGAAGCTGCCATAACTGGTGCAGAAAGGCACCTCGATACCGATGGCCACGCACTGCCCGTCCGGGGAGGGCTCCAGCGGTTCGGGCAGCAGGCGCGCCACCCCGGCGGGGTCGGCCTGAAAGAAGACATACTGAAAGCGCACCTCGCGGTAGTGTGCCGGCAGGGGCGGATAGAAGGGATGGTCGAAGGGCGCGGCCCATCCCTGGTCGCTGGGCAGGCTCATCCGCGCTGCACCAGCAGCGGGGCGGTCAGGGAAGAAAGCGAGCGGCGCTGCTGGCCCTGAGCGTCAAAATTGGCGGGGTCCAGCCACTGCCCGAAGGCCGCCTCCAGAGCCGGCCATTCCGCGTCGATGACCGAGTACCAGGCGGTGTCGCGGTTGCGGCCCCGGACCACCGTGGCCTGGCGGAAGAGCCCTTCGTAGGAGAAACCCAGGCGCTGGGCCGCCTCGCGGGAGGGGATATTGAGGGCGTTGCACTTCCACTCGTAGCGCCGGTATCCCAGCGCGAAGGCCTGTTCCATCATCAGGCACATCGCCTCGGTGGCGGCGCGGGTGCGCTGCAGCAGGGGCGAGTAGTTGATATGCCCCACCTCGATGGAGCCGCTCTCCGGGGCGATGCGCAGATAGCTGGCCACCCCGGCGGCCAATCCCGTGGCCTGCTCGACGATGGCGAAGAAAAGCGGGTCCTCCCCGCCGCTGACCTGATCCACCCAGGCGCGATAGTCTTCCAGGTCGGCAAAGGGGCCGTAGGGCAGATAGGTCCAGTTCCGGCCCTCATCGTCGAGGGCGTTGGCGGCAAAGAGGGCCTCGGCGTGTTGCACCGCGTTGAGCGGCTCCAGCCGGCAGTAGCGCCCTTCGAGAGCGCAGCGCAGCGGGCGCGACGGGGGCTCCCAGTCGGGCAGGGCGAATCCCACGGGCTGGCCCAGTTCGTTGGTGTCGTTCATCGTCAGCAGGTCTTCCCTCGGTTCGGGGTTAGGGCCGGCCCGACCACGCCGCCAGCCAGCCGGCCAGGAAAGCAGCCTGCTGGGCGCGGATGGCTTCGTGGAAATGCACGTGGTCGCAGTAGAGGTCCTCGCCCAGGTTGACAGTGAAGGTGTAGAGATCGAGGATGGGCACGCCGTGAGCCCTCATGACCTCATCGGCAGCCTGGTTGTACGCGGCGCCGTCGGCGGCAAAGCGGTGGAAGGCGATCTCCGGGCGGCTGTTGTGCACCCGCTCGTCGCAGGGAGTGGTGCGCATCCAGACCAGGGAGGGTTCCAGTTGGGCCACCAGGTTGATGATCGCCGCGAGATTCTCGCGGTAGCGCGGCAGCGGTACCTGTTTTTCGCCGGTGGCCGGGGTGGTCCGCAGATCGTGCAGGCCGCAGTTGAGCAGGAGGACATCGGCGGCGATGCCGCCGGTCCGCGCCTTGGCCCGCAAAAAATCCAGCACCATCGAGGAATCGCCGCCATTGGCCCCCTGGGGCTGATCGAGGTTGAGCAAGGCCTCCTCTTCCCCCTCCTTGCGCCCGTATTCCATGACCCCGCGCAGGGCCTGTTGCAGATAGGGGCCGTACTGGATGGAGATGCTGTCGCCGATCACGTAAACCTTCTTCATCCGCGTCCTCGCTGGTATGGCCCGGCCTTGCCGGCCGGCCCGGAGTAATCCATCTTTCGCCTCATGAACGATTCCGCTACCCCCAAAACCATCCTCTTCGTCTGCACCGGCAATATCTTTCGGAGCATGACCGCCGAGTACGCCCTCAAGGCGGCGCTGGGACCCGACCCGCGTTATGTGGTGGCCTCCGCCGGCATCGAGGCTCTCCCCCAGGCCATGGCCCCCGAGGTGCGGGAGCGCCTGCTGCAGCGGGGCATCCTCGCCGACGGCCACCGCCAGCGCAAACTGACGGCCGAGTTGCTCGCCGCCGCCCACCTGCCGGTGGCCATGGGCCTGGACCACCGCGCATACGTGGAGCAGCACTTCGGCCGCCGGCTGCTGCTCTTCAACCAGGTCTGCTTCGACCGCGAGGAGGCCCTGCTCGACACCTGGGAGGCGGTGCCCGACTTCGAGCGCAACCCGCAGGGCCGCCGCGACTACATCGCCTGGGTGGTGGACTATCTGTGTTCCTCCATGCCGGAGTTCATCGCCAATATAGAGCGGTATATGAGCCCGCAGGATTGAGGTAGGCGGGCGGGCTCAGCGAGGATAGCACTGATCCCGCCGCAAAGGACAGCACGAAGCCCTAAGAGCTGCTGGCCATGGTATCCCTCCCCGTGCTCATTTGTCCTGTATCCTATCCTCTCTATATTTGAGCAGGTAGCATCCGATTATTGCGCCCTTCTCAGCGCTGGAGGAGTCCCGATGCCATCCGTTACCATTGGCCAAATCGATGCTCGATTGCAGCAGTTGCCGCCCGAAAAACTGACCGTTGTCTACGATTTTATCTCCTATCTATTGGATCGTGACCAAACGTCATTGTTAGCAATGACCACCCCTGATGCTCGGGAGACCATGCTGGCCTCCGAAGCAGTCCTCCGACGCGATTGGGATCGACCTGAAGAGGATGCCGCATGGGCGCATTTGTGAAGGGCGATGTAGTAGTCACACCGTTCCCTTTCTCAGACCTGAGTGCCGCAAAGAAAAGACCGGCACTCGTCGTCGCCGCACTCACCGGCGACGATGTCTTCCTTTGCCAGATCACCAGCCAGGCGACCAGTGACACCTATGCCATCCCTCTTCTGGACAGCGGATTCGCCAGCGGTGGACTCAGGCAGACGAGCAACATACGCCCCAATCGCCTCTTTACCGCCGATTCAAACATCATCCTGTACCGCGCTGGTGTCGTGACCGAGGCAAAACTCCAGGAAGTGGTCACCAAGATCGTCCAGATTGTGACCGCTTGATCTGGAGAGCACCCCGCAGAGGATTCGCTACCTCACCACTTCAGCAACTCCTCCCGCCAGGCCGGCAATTCCTCGGCCAGTAGCTTCTCCACCTGACGCACCTTGGCCTCTAGGATCTGCACCGTCGAGGCCACCCCCATGTCCAGGCGAAGGCCCAGGTCGAGGAAATCCACGCCCTGGATCAGCTTGAGGTCCTGTTTGGCGGTCTGCAATTCGGCGCGGGCCAGCGCCACCATCTGTTGATGGTCGCGCAGGTTCTCGCGGACATGGCCGCTGCGCACCCACAACTGCCCGCTGAACTGCCGGATGGTGTCGCGCAGGCGCAGGAACTCCTCCACCCGCGCCCCGCTGCGCCAGGTATGGGCCAGGTGCTGGACCAGGTTGTACTCCTGGGTGAAGCGTTTCCTGCACGAGGCCGGCACCAGGGGCCGCGCCACGGCCATCTCCGCCATGCCCTCCTCCCACAGCCGCGCCAGCTCCTGCAACTCGGAGAGGGCCACGTCCTGGCCGCGCCGGGGGCCGCGCCGCGCCAGGGCGGTGAAACCGGGTTTGCTGAAGAAAAGCGGCTTCTTCTCCACCAAAGAGGTGTCGTCGTCGGTAGCACTGTCCTCCCACAACCAGTAGAAGACCCCGAAGAAGGCCGGGTCGAGTTCGGCGAGCGCCTCGGGCCGCAACACCAGGGGCTGGCCGGCGCCGACGAAGTAGGTGCCCACGTAGTAGTCGAGCTGGGGATGATGGCGCATACCCTCCGAGCATTTGGCCCAGGCCCGCAACACGTGGGGAGCGGCCTTTTCGCCAAAGTCGCGGCGGGCGATGGCCGCCATGGTCTGCTTGAGGTCGGCAAACTCGGTGCCCTGGCCCCAGATGGTCCAGAAGCCCAGTTCCTCGGAGGGGCTCTTGCAGGAGCCGTCGAAGAGCCAGCGCGAGTGGATGGACTGGGTCTGCAGCCGGCGGGCGTTCTCCCAGATCCGCCGCTGATTCTCCAGCACCGGCAGGTACGGCACATTGAGGCATTCGATGGAGGTGTTGACCTCCAGCTTGACGCTGAAGGGCAGGCCGCGCTGGCGGCAGAGCTGGCGCTGGTGCAGGATGCGCTCGCTGGGCGTGACCCGGCTGATCGAATAATCCCAGACATTCTTGGCGTACCCGGCCTCGCGCCAGTCCACCGAATCTTTGTCCACCTCGGTCTGGAAGATCACGTTTTCGGGATCGAGCCCACCGATGTACGCCACCTGGTCGCGGTCGCCGGACCAGTGGTTGGCCGAGTACGGCCAGGTCAGGAGCCGGGCCTGGGGTTGCTCCTTGCGGATGGCCCCGGCCACCGCGTTGACCAGTTCGGCCACCGCCTCGGAACCGGGCCGCTGGCTGCAGCGCGGGCAATCGGCCGCCCCACGGCTGCGCATGAAGCAGTGATAGAACCCCTCGCCCCCGGTGATGGCGATGAGGCCACCCAGCTCGGGGATTTCGGCAAAGAGCGAGCCCCACGACTCGGCGATGAAACGCCGGGTGGCCGGATCGCTGGCGCACAGGGTGCGGAAACGGCCGCCGCTCTGCACGGCGCCGCGCGCTTTCGGCCGGCTCTTGAAGAGCGGATGATCGAGGGCGAGTTTGGGGTTGTAGGCCATCAGGAAGGGGAACACCCCGCAGCGGGCGGCCTGCCGGGCCAGACGGGCCAGGCGCTGGCGATTGGCCTTAGCCTCCGGGTTGTAGAGCGCCCCCCAGGGGCCGGCCGGGTCCACCTCCACATAGTCCTCGAAAAGGGCCATGAGCGGAAAGGCGTCGAGGCCCATACGCGCCAGTTCGAGAAAATTGTCGTCGCGCTCGCGCCCGTGAATCCAGGCCTGGGTGGTGGAGAAGCCGCCCCATAAATCGGCGCCCAGGTGCAGGGCCACGGAGGGTTTCACCCGGCGCCGGCCCTTCTTCAGATACGGGTTGCGGCGCAGGCTCCAGTAGTTGGAGAGCCAGAGGCTGGCCCGCAAGAGGGCATTCTCCGAGGCAGCGCGCACCACGATGCACTCGGGCTCCACCTGCAATTCGAAATGCTTGTCCCAGCGGTCCGGGGTGCCTTTGCCCTTGGGACTGAGGGCCAGGACCAACTGTTTGACGCCGGCCTGGGTCTTGAGCTTGAGGCCCAGCTGCTGGCTCAGGAAACGGCGCAGGTCCGCCAGACCGCGCTGTGCCGGCCCGTTGGTGCTGATCTCGCCCTGGACCCCCAGACTCCACGCTTCATCCACTGCCACCTCGTCCCGGCGCGGCTTTTCCGCCGCCCGCTCGATGCGCGCTGCCGAGGGTTTGGAGACCTGCTGCCAAAAGTTGGAGGCCCGCACCTTTTTTACCTTGGCGGTCCATTCCTGCTCAAAGGATCGGCTCTTCATTGGTTCCCTTTCTCTGACCAACAGGTCGATTTTACCACCCTTCGCGCCCCACGTACAACTCGCGGTTCTGCAGGGGCAGGGGCACTCTGGCCCCCTGCAATCGTTCCGACTCGACCAGGCCAAAGACCAGTTCCTGGCTGCGCACGGCCAGCGGCAAGGATCCCTGGGTCTGCCGGCCCGTGTCCATGGCATCGATCAGGTCGCGCAGACCGGCGGCCGTGCCGCTGCGGGCCGGCTGGGCCGGGAACGCCACCTTTTCCAGCAGGCCGCCGCCCCGGCTGCGCCGCCACCACACCCCCGATCCGTCGTCGCAGGTGCGCAGCTTGCCGCGGGTGCCGCTCACCTCGAACTCGTAGCCCGTGGCCGCGGTGAAGTACCCGTGCACCCCGCTGGCAAAACGGGCGTATCCCAGCGGGATGCCCGGATCACCGGTCACCCGGTTGTCCTCAAAGTCCGCAGGCTCGACCAGGGCGATGCCCTGCACGTACTCCGCCGGCCCGTCGCCGGCCAGAAAGAGCAGCATATCGGCGGTGTGGGTCTGGCTCCACAGGGCCGCACCCACCCCGCAATAGGAGATCACCGCCTGCACCTGGCCCAACTCGCCGGCCTGGATCAGGGCGCGCATCTGGAGGTAGGGCTGCATGTAGCGCCGCTGGGTGCCGTAGTTGAACAAGACCCCGTGGCGCTGGCAGGCCGCCATCATGGCGTCGGCCTCGGCCATGGAGCAACACAGGGGTTTTTCGCAGTAGATGCCCTTCACCCCGCTCTCGGCAGCGGCAACCACCAGTTCGGCATGGGTGGCGGGCCGGGTGGCGATACAGACCAGCTCCGGCTTTTCCTTTTCCAGCATCTGCCGGTAATCGGTGTACCCCCGCGCCACCTCGTAGCGGCGGCGGATGGTCTCCACCTTCTCGGCCACCACGTCGGCCACCCCGACAAACTCCGCCTTCTCCTGGGCGCGCAGGGCCGCTGCATGGGAGTACGGTAACCAGTGTACACTGCTGGGATTGCGCTGCACCTCGTCGTCGATGGTGGCCCCCATGCGGCCGCAGCCGATCAGGCAGGCCCGGTACTTTTTGATCGCCATGGTTTCAGACTCCGATCTCGTCGTAGAAGATGGCCACCTCGCGCACCCGGGGGCTGGCCCCGCACTGGCGCGCCCCCAGGGCCAGGCGGTACTGCACCCACTTACCCTTCATGCCGCGGACCTGCTGGTAGTTCCTCCACCAACTCCCCTGCCCATCGGGTCCCTGCCAGGGCGCCTGGTCCAGGCCGGCGCGGGTGGCGGCGCAGCGCAGTTGCAGGCCCACCCAGCTCTGGGGCGGCACCTGAGCGTCCCACGATACCTCGCTCAGGTGATGGCCGGGCGACAGCTTGAAAGGCGCGGAAACATAATACTCCTCGGGGCCGCGGTCGAGCAGGTTGCCCGGCTCCACCGCACACATGCCGTGCGGACCCGAAGTCGGCAACCGGGTGGTGCGGTCTTCGGAGAACCCTTCGGCGCTGTTCCACCACACCTCCGAGTAGCCGCGGTGGTCCCCCTCCACCTTGTGATTGGCCACCGCCAGGTCCACCCGGCCATCCCCGTCGAAATCCCAGGCCACACACCCGGAAGCCGAATGGGTGTGCAGGCGGGTGAAGTCGTTCTCCGAGAACCCCCGCCCCGGCCGGTTCCAGTAGAGATACGAGGGGATGTCGCGCTGGCGGCCGTCGTGGTAGGAGCAGGCAAAGAGATCGAGGTGGCCGTCCCCGTCGAAGTCGGCCACACTCAGGGCATTCACCCCGGCCGCGGGCAACAGGGTGCGCCGGCTCTCGCTCAAACCCTGCGGGCCATTCCAGTAGATATAGATGAAAGAATCGTGCGGCCCCTGATCCGAAGGGATGTGGCCACCCAGGATCAGTTCGGGCCAGCCGTCCCCGTCGAGGTCGGCGGCGCGGGCGCAGGCGGCGTGGAAGACCGAGAGGGCCTGGCAGCGCGCCATGCTGAACCCCTTGGGGCCGCCCCACAGGACGAAGCTGCGCTCGGCGGCGATCTGGGGGACCACCAGGTCCAGCCAGCCATCCTGGTTGAGGTCGGCCAGGTAGATCCAGCGCGGCTCCGGGTAAACCACCCCCTCGTATTCGAGGCGGAGGCGCACCGGGTGCTCCAGATCGAAACCCCCCTCCCGCCCGTAGAAGATCAGCAACTCGGGATTGTTGAACCCGCAGAAGACCAGATCGAGGTACCCGTCGCGGTTCAGGTCGGCACAACAGACCCCGTGCGCCCGGGTGGTGGGCAACACCCAGTCGGGCTGCGGGTACGGGCCCCGATGGCGCGGCTTCCAGATATAGGACCCCGGATCGCGGCGGATGGCGTTCTCCGAGGCATTGGCCAGCACCAATTCCACCCGCCCGTCGTCGTCCACGTCGCAGCACAGGGCCTCCACCGCACCCCAGCCAGGCAACTGCCGCGGGCGCTCCGGATCAAAACCCTCGGCGCCGCCAGGAAAGACCGAAACCGGGATATTACCCAGGGCATCGCGGCTGTAGTGGTTGACCAGCACCACCTGGGCCGGCGTTTCCGGACCGACAGGGACAACGAAGATCCGACGCGCATCCTCACTGGGCAGCCGGGCCAGGCATTCACCCGTGGCCCGGTATACCAGGGATTCGGTGCTGAAGGATTCCTCGCCGGCGCCCTGGCACCGGGCAATCTCCAATTGTCCATCCCCGTCCACATCCCCGATGGCCACGTCGCAGGCCCCCTTGCTGGGCAGGGCCTGGCGGCGCTCTTCATCGAAGCCCTGCGGCCCGCCCCAGTAGATCCACGAGTGTTGTTCGGGCCCCGCCTGCCGGCAGGCCAACACCACCTCCTCGTACCCATCCCCGTCCAGATCGGCAGCCGCCGCGCTCAAGGCGTCGGGGCATTCCAGCACCAGGGGTTGTCCCCAGTGCCGCCCTTGCTGCACTGGCACCAGCAACACCTGCCGGACACGGGCGACGAAGAGATGCGGCACCCCGAGCAGATAGAGCACCTGCACCAGGGCCCCGGCCGGAGGCACGTACTCGGGAGCGCGTCCCACTTCCTGGGCTGCAGGAGGGTCCACCGCCACTGGCACCAGGGTGCAGCGATTGGGGTCCAGGCCGCCGGGGCCGCCCCAGTACACCTTCACCTCGCCGCCCTTCTCGCGCACTACCAACTCGGCACAACCGTCCCCATCGAGATCCGCAGCAGCCAGTTGTTCCCCGCAGATTTCGAGGTCGCGGTACTGCTTGGGCTCAAAGCCCAGGCGGCTCTGAGCAAAGAGCCGCAGCCAGCCCTGGCTGAGAAAGGCCAGATCCACCCTCCCATCCCCGTCGAAGTCACCGGCCGCCACCCCGCTGCACCGGGGCACGGGCAGGCGCTGCTGGCGCTTTTCGCCGAATCCCTCGGGGGAGCCGTAGTAGATGCGGGTATTGAGGTCGGCGCGGATGCCGTCATGCTCCATGCCCAGCACCAGATCCGGGTACCCGTCCCCGTCCAGATCGGCCACCACCCCGGTCTGCGCCCCGTCGGCGGGCAGTTCGAGGCGCTCCACCGCGCCGGCCAGGTGGCGGTACACATAGGCCGGCGCCTTCTCCCAGTGGTCCTGGCTGTTGCAGAAGACCAGATCCAGGTACCCGTCGCCATCCAGGTCGTACTGGTGGATGCGCTGCAGGATGCCCTGCCGGGAGACATAGAGATTGTGGCCGGCGTTGCCCGGGGTTCCCTGGCTGAAGCCCTCGAACCCGCTGGTCATCCAGACTTTTGACATGGCGATGGCTTTCTCCGAGACTGTTCTCCAGCTAATATATCTCCCCGTCCCACTCAGGAGAAATCATGCGCTTCGTCGCCGACATCCATCTCCACTCCCGCTACGCCCGGGCCACCAGTCGCGACCTGAACCCCGAGAACCTGCACCGCTGGTCGGCCCTCAAGGGCATCACCGTGGTGGGCACCGGCGACTTCACCCACCCGGCCTGGCTGGCCGAGTTGCAGGAGCAACTGGAGCCGGCCGAAGAGGGCCTCTACCGCCTCAAGGACACCTGGCGCATCCCCGTCGAAGCCCAGTTGCCGCCCTCGTGCCTGGCCGAGGTGCGTTTCGTCCTCAGCGTGGAGATCAGCTCCATCTATAAGAAAAACGGCCGCACCCGCAAGGTGCACAACGTGGTCGTCATGCCTGGCTTTGCCGAGGTGGAGGCCCTCAACCGGCGGCTGGGGGCCATCGGCAATCTCAAGTCGGACGGACGGCCCATCCTGGGGCTGGACAGTCGGGATCTGTTGGAGATCTGCCTGGAGGTCTGCCCCGAGGTGCTCTTCATCCCGGCCCATATCTGGACCCCGCACTTCGCCGCCCTGGGTTCGGCCTCGGGTTTCGACAGCCTGGAGGAGTGTTACGAGGACCTCCTGCCCCATATCCCGGCGGTGGAGACCGGCCTCTCCTCCGACCCGCCGATGAACAGCCGCATCGCCGAGCTGGACCGCTTTGCCCTGGTCTCCAATTCCGATGCCCATTCCCCCCAGAAGCTGGCCCGCGAGGGCACCTGCTTTGACACCGACCTCTCTTATTCGGCCATGTTGGCGGCCCTCAGGAGCCGCGACCCGGCGCAGTTCACCGGCACCCTGGAGTTCTACCCCGAGGAGGGCAAGTACCACTGCGACGGCCACCGCAACTGCCAGGTGCGCTGGAGACCCGCGCAGACCCTGGCCGCCGGGGGCCGCTGCCCGGTCTGTGGCCAGCAACTGACCGTGGGGGTGTTGCACCGGGTCGAACTCCTGGCCGACCGGCCCGAGGGCGAGGGGCCCAAACGCCCCTGCGAGTACCTCATCCCCCTGCCCGAGGTGATCGGCTCGGCCCTGGGCAGCGGCCCCGCCAGCAAGAGGGTGCAGGCGGTGTACCAACACCTGCTGGCCAGCCTGGGTCCCGAGTTGTACATCCTGCGCCACGCCACCCCCGAAGCGATTGCCGCCACCGGTGAGCATCTGGTGGCCGAGGGGGTGCGGCGCATGCGCACCGGCCAGGTGCAGATCGCCGCCGGGTACGACGGCGAGTACGGGGTCATCCAGCTCTTCACCGACGAGGAGCGCCAACAACTCAAAGGGCAGAAGCTGCTCTTTGCCCTGCCGGCCTCGACGCCCGCGCCCCAGGCACCGACCGTGGCGGCGCAGGCTCCCTCGCCCAATACCCCGGAGCCCGCTGCGGTTGTGGCCCCTGACCTCGATCCGGCCCAACAGCAGGCCGTGGAGATGGAAGGCAGGCCGGTGGTGGTCGTGGCCGGCCCCGGCTCGGGCAAGACCCGCACCCTCACCCAGCGCATCGCCCATCTCATCGGCCAGCGCGGCGTTGCGCCCGGCCAGATCCTGGCCCTCACCTTCACCCGACGGGCCGCCGCTGAACTGCGCCAGCGCCTCGAAACCCTGCTCGGCGATGGCGCCGCCCTGGCCGAGTTACACGTGGGCACCTTCCATCAGGTGGCCCTGCAACTGATGGCCGACCTGGGCCTGCCGCTCAAACCCGTGCTCGACGAATGGGAGAGCCGCCAGTTGCTCTCCCGCGCCCTGGCCGAGAGCGGGGTCAGCTTGTCCCTGGCCTCCGCACACGAGGGCATCATGCAGGCCAAGGCCCATGGCCAGAAACCAGAAGAACTGGCAGATGAAAAACTGGGACAAGTCTACGCCGCGTACCAGGAGCAACTCGCTCGCTACGAGGTCTGGGACTACGACCAGATCCTGCTGGATTTTCTCGATCTGCTGGAAACCAGCGACGAAGATTTCTCCGGTCGTAACGAGCGGCCGGGAGATGACTCTGAGGATATGATCGAGGGGCGGGGAGGTGACCCCGAGGGTTTGCTCGAGCGGCAGGGGAATGGCCCCGAAGGTTTTTCTCGGGGAGTGGCGGGGCTGGGAAGCCCGCGTGGTTGGGGGCCGGGTAGCGGAGCGATAGCGAGCGAGGGAGAAGGGCGCGCCTGGAGAAAAACCGAAGTGGGCCATCCCCTGGCGCGACCGTCACTCGGCTTCACCCAGGTGCTGGTCGACGAGTTCCAGGACCTCAACCTGGTCCAGTACCAGATCGTCCGTTCCCTGGCCGGCAGCGGCGAGGGCCTCTTTGTCATCGGCGACCCGGACCAGGCCATCTACGGTTTCCGCGGCGCCGATGCCTCCTGTTTTGCCCGGTTGCTCGCCGATTATCCCGCCGCCCACCTCGTGCATCTCGAAGTCAACTACCGCTGTGCCGCCCCCATCGTGCAGGCCGCCGCTGCCCTCATCACCCACAACCCCGGCCGCCAGCCCCTGCATCTGCGGCCGGCCCGCCAGGGCGGAGCGCAACTGCGTCTGCTCTCGGTGCCGGGCGAAAAGGCCGAGGGTATCGCCGTGGTCCAGGAGATCAGCCGGATGGTGGGCGGGGCCGACATGGTGCAGTCCGACCGCCAGAGCGGGCGCAGCAAAAAGGCGCACAGCCTCGCCGACTTCGGCGTGCTCTTCCGCACCCACGCCCAGGCCCAGATGCTGGAGGAGTGTTTCCTGCACGCCGGCCTGCCCTACCACCTGCTGGGGGAGAAGAGTTTCCTCGCTGCCCCGCCCGTGCGCCAGGCCCTGGCCTTTCTGCGCTTTGTGCTCCAACCCGAGGAACCCCTGCGCCTGCTCCAGGCCCTCGAACTGCCTGCCTTCAACCCCGGCCCTCAAGCCATAAACGAGCTGGCCCGGAAACTGACCCGCCCGGTGGCGGCCGAGACCCTGCCCGAAGCCCGGACCCTGTGCGCCGCCGCCGCAGAGTACCGCCGCCTCGCCGAACAGGAAACCCCGGCCGCTCTGGTGCGCCGCTATCAGCAGGAGTACGGGCAGGATGAGGACCTATCGCGCCTAACCCAACTGGCCGAGCAGGCGAACTCACTGGAAGAATTGCTAGCCACGGTAGCCCTGGGCGTTGGTGCCGACTACGAGCGCCGCAGCACCAACGTGGAGGCGGTGCGCCTCCTCACCCTGCACGCGGCCAGAGGGCTCGAATTCGAGGTGGTTTTTCTGTGCGGGATGGAAGAGGGATTGCTGCCACTGAACGGAGCAACCCTGGAAGAAGAGCGCCGGCTCTGCTACGTGGGCCTCACCAGGGCGCGCGAGGAGTTGGTGTTGGTGGCCGCCCGCAGCCGGCAACAGTACGGGCAGCGACTCGAATCCGCCCTCTCCTCCTTCGTGCGCGAGTTGCCCGCCGCGCTGCTGGTAAAAGAAACCATCGAACCGCCCCGCCGCGCCGAGGCCGAGCAGCTTTCGTTGTTTTGACCATTGGATATGACACTGTTTCATTACTCGGCCTGCCGGCTAGAGCCCGAGCCAAGCGGCGAGGAGTAGCCCCGGAGCGGATTTCGGTCCTCCAAAGGGCGCAGGACTGCGCCCTGGAGGACAGACCTCGGAGCGCCCCAGGGATGGGGCGCGAGAATGAGCGAAGGGGCTATTCCTCGATGCCCACTGTTGAGGAACCACCGATGAATCGCCACCGTTTCGAAAAGCTGGTCCAGCGCGCCCTGGCGAAGATCCCCCAGCCCTTCCAGCAGGCCATGCAGAACGTGGCCATCGTCATCGAGGACTGGCCCGACCCCGAGGTCGTCGAGGAGATCACCGGCGATCCCGACGAGTTGCTCTACGGACTCTTCAGCGGCACCCCCCTGCCCGAACGCCGGCTCGACGACAGCGGCGAAATGCCGGCGATGATTACCCTCTACCAATGCCCCCTGGAGGAAGACTTCCCCGACCTGGAAGAGTTGGTGGAGGAGATCGAAATCACCCTGGTCCACGAAATCGCCCACTTCATGGGCTTCAACGAAGACACCCTCAAGGAGTACGGCTATGAGTGACCCCCACGGTGCTTTTGAGATGTCCTTCCGATGAGGTATATTTGAGGCACCTAGCGCAGGAGCGTGATCGATGTTTAACACCGTTTGGGCCGTGGTTCACGAAGGGAAGATCGAGCTGCTGGAGCACCTGGACCTCCCGGAAGGGAGCAAGGTATTGGTCACCCTGACCACTGACGAGGATTCCTCTTTCTGGACCCAAGCCAGCCAGGCCTCATTGGCCACGGTCTGGGATAACCCGGAAGACGAGATTTATGCCCAGCTACTCAAAGAATGACCTGGTCCTGGTACGTTATCCTTTTTCAGATCTCTCCAGCACCAAAGTCCGCCCTGCCACCATCGTCAGTGCTTCCCTCGAATCGCAGGACCTCTTCATCCTCCCCCTTACCAGCCGCACGGACTCGCTACTGACCGGTGAATTCGTGCTCGCGGACTGGCGAGGGGCGGGGCTCAATGTCCCCACCGCCGTAAAACGCGGGCTCTACACGGTACACTCCTCGCTGGTCATCAAGTCTGTCGGCCGGCTAGCTCCTGCTGATGCCGGACAGGTCGATATCTCACTGAAACTGTGGTTGGAGCTTGGTTGACCCCTTGCCCTTGGGCAGGACTTTTCACCCCCACCGGCTTCGACGAAGACACCCTCAAGGAGTACGGTTATGACTAAGACCCCGCAGGACGGCGGCGAGCAGGATCTGGAAGCCACCCGGGCCAGCCAGACCTCGGGCAACAAACCCGAACGCCTCGAATGGTTCCAGGATCTGGGCCTGGGCCTCTTCATCCACTGGAGCCTCGACTCCCAACTGGGCATGGTGATCAGCCATTCCCTGGTGGGTGCCTCGCCCGATTACGCCGAGCGCTTTTTCACCGAACTGCCGCGCACCTTTTATCCCCACAAGTACGACCCCGACGAGTGGGCCCGCCAGGCGCGGCTGGCCGGGGTCCAGTACGTGGTGTTCACCACCAAACACCACAGCGGGTTCTGTATGTTCGAGACCCGGACCACCGACTTCGGCATCATGCATACGCCCTACCCGCACGACCTGACCCGCCTGCTCTTCGACGCCTTCCGCAAGCAGGGCATCGGTATCGGCATCTACTTTTCCCCCGACGATTTCCACGTGCTCTGGCAGCAGGGCATCCCCATCAACCGCGGCACCCCCGAGGCCGATCCACTCAACAACCCCCGGCTCATGCAGACCAACCTGGCCCAGTTGCGCGAGCTGCTGACCGGGTACGGGCCCATCGACATGCTCTTCCTCGACGGCCAGCCCGAGGGTCTCAAAGAACTGGCCTGGCAGCTGCAGCCCGAGATCGTTGTCACCCGCGGGGCCATCGCCACCCCGGAACAGACCCTGCCCGACGCGCCCCTGGCCGGCCCCTGGGAGAGCTGTTTCACCATGGGCACCCAGTGGCAATTCAAACCCACCAACGAGAACTACAAGTCCGGGCAGACCCTGATCCAGATGTTGATCGAAACCCGCGCCAAGGGCGGCAATCTGTTGTTGAACGTCGGCCCGCGCCCCGACGGCGAGCTGGCTCCTGAACAAAGCGGCCGTATCAACGAGATGGGCCTGTGGCTCTTCGTCAATCGCGAAGCCATCTACCAGGTGCGTCCCCGGCATGTGACCCATGAGGGCGACGTGTGGTTCACCTGCGCCAAAAACGAAGACGCGGTATACGCCATGGTCACCAATATCGACTGGGCCGCGGCCGAGGACGCCGCCGGCACCAAGGACCCCAACCGCACCTACGGCCGCCGCCTCAACTTCACCCTGAAAAGCGTGCGGGCCAGCGAGCAGACCCAGGTGCAGGTACTCGGCCACGCCGGCAAGATCCTCGAGTACCGCCCCAGCCTCGACCCGACCCCGCGCTGGCACCAGGACGAAAAAGGCCTGCACCTGTCGGTGATGAGTGCCCACCGCATCTACAACATGTGGGAGTGGAAGAACCCGATCGTGGTGAAGATCACCCACCCGCTGAAGGAGTAGGCTAGACCGCCGGCTCCTGCTGGGTCAGGCAATGGAGGGTACCCAGGCCCCAGACCAGGTCCACGGCGTGTATGCCCACCACCGGGCGGTCGGGGAAGAGTTCAGCGAGGATGCCCAGCGCCTGGCGGTCCTGGGCATTGTTGAAGGTGGGCACCAGCACCGCGGCGTTGCCGATGTAGAAATTGGCGTAGCTGGCCGGCAGCCGCTGTCCATCCAGGTAGAGCGGCGCGGGCATGGGCAGGCGCACCACCTCCAGGCGCGAGCCGTCGCGCAGGCGCAGCCCCTCCAGCCGTTCGCGGTTCTCTTCGAGCGGGCGGTGGTTGGCATCGCCCCCGTCTGGCTCGTGGGCCAGCACCACCGTCCGGGCATTCACAAAGCGGCACAGATCGTCGACATGCCCGTGGGTGTCGTCCCCGGCGATACCCCGCCCCAGCCACACCACCTGCTCGGCCCCCAGGTACTCGCGCAGCACCACCTCCATCTCCGCACGGCCCAGGTGCGGATTGCGCACCTGCACCTCAGGGTCGAGCAGGCACTCCTCGGTGGTAAGCAGCAAGCCCTCGCCGTTCACGTCGATACTCCCCCCCTCCAGCACCACCAACTGCCCCTCGCGTCGGGCCTCGAAGAGCTGCAGCCCGCGCGCGGCTGCGGCGAACTGCGGGATCTGGCAATCCAACTCCCAGTCAGGGTACTTGGCCCAGGCATTGAAGTGGAAGCGGGCGATGGCCACCTCGGATCGGGGCTGCTGGCGGCGCACGAAGAAGGGGCCAAAGTCGCGGGTCCAGCCCCGGTTGGTGGGGAACTGATAAAACTCGACCGCCTCCAGATCCACGCCCACGCGCCTGAGCACCCGGCTGGCCTGGGCCTGATGCGCTGGCGAGTTGACCAGGATGCAGACCTGTTCGCCGGGCGCGAGTTTTCGCACGATCTCGCCGTACACCCAGGGGATGGGCGCGATCTTGCCGGGCCAGTCCCCCCGGTTGTGCGGCCAGCCCAACCAGGTGGCCCGATGCGGCGCCCATTCGGCGGGCATGGCGAATCCCAATTCGCGCGGCGTGCTCATGGCTCGTCGAGGAAGCGCCGGTCCAGGCCGGCGTACGCGTCGATGCGGCGGTCGCGCAGGAAGGGCCAGTTGCGGCGCACCTCCTCGCTGCGGGAAGGGTCCACCTCGGCCAGCAGCACCTCCTCGCGATCCGTGCTGCCCTCGGCCAGTACCTGGCCAAAGGGATCGGCGAGGAAACTCTGGCCCCAGAACTCAATGCCGGCTGTCCCTGGCACCGGCTGCTCGTGGCCGATGCGGTTGATGGCCGCCACGTACACCCCGTTGGCGATGGCGTGGCTGCGCTGGATGGTGCGCCAGGCGTCGTGCTGCGAGGGACCGTACACCTGCTTCTCGTGCGGGTGCCAGCCGATAGCGGTGGGATAGAAAAGGATCTCCGCTCCCCGCAGCGCGGTAAGCCGCGCCCCTTCCGGGTACCACTGGTCCCAGCAGATCAGCACCCCCACCCGCCCCATCGGGGTATCGAAGGCCCGGAAGCCCAGGTCCCCCGGCGTGAAATAGTACTTCTCGTAATAGGCCGGGTCGTCGGGGATGTGCATCTTGCGGTACAGGCCGGCCACCTGCCCTTCGGCGTCGAGCAGCACCGCGCTGTTGTGGTACAGGCCCGGAGCCCGGCGCTCGAAGAGCGGCGCGATGATCCACACCCGGCGCGAGCGGGCGACGCGGGCCAGGGCCTCGGTGGAAGGGCCGGGGATGGATTCGGCCAGGTCGAAGAGTTCGGCGGCCTCGCGCTGGCAGAAGTACTGGCTGGCGAAGAGTTCGGGCAGGCAGAGAACGCGGGCGCCCTGTGCCGCGGCCCGATCGGCCAGGGCCACGGCCTTTTCGCGGTTGGCGGCCAGGTCCGGGCCCATGCCCATCTGCACCAAGCCCACGGTGTATTTATCTCGCTTGTGCATGGTTCTCCGTCTCGCGAAGAAAAGCGCTTTCAGAGGGGACGGCTGCTGATCAGGCCGATGCCCCGGCCCTGAGGGCCGCAGGCACAGTAATACAGATAGAAGGTGTCGTTCTCCGGGCGGTACACCAGGGAGATCTTGTGGGCGTACTGCCGGTCCAGACCGCCAGGATGCCCGCCGGCCGCGTACAGGGGCTCGGGGTGGGCGGCCCAGTGCACCAGATCCTGCGAGAAGGCGATCATGATGTGTGCCCCCTCGCGGCCCACGCCAAAGTAGAACATGGTCCAGTGGTCGCCGTCGCGGAAGACCTTGGGGTCCGAGGCGAAGACTGCGTCGTACCCGCCGGGCCGCACCCGCAGCACCGGGTTGCCGGCATGGCGCTGCCAGTGCAGGAGATCCGCCGAGAGGGCCAGGCCGGTTTGTTCGGTTCCTTCCTGGGCCGCGTTGTAGAAATTGTAGTAGCCCCCCTCGTGCTCCAGCAGCCAGGGCTGATAGATACAGCTCTGCTCCCAGGCGCCGCAGTCGGGGTCGTGCACCGAGAGGATGTAGGTGTCGCGGGCCCGCTGCCAGCGCAGCCCGTCGGTGCTGGCGGCCACCCCCTCGTACCCGGGCCGCAGCTCGTACCCGCCCTGGCGTGGGTAACAGCCGTACAGGGTCCAGAAACACTCCTGGTGTTGCTTCAGCCGGCGCGGGGCGCGGATCTCGTAGCTTTCATACAGGTACGCCCCCACCACACAGCCGCCATAGTCGAACGCCCCCTCTGGCCCGTACCCCATGGCCAGGCCCAGGTACTCCCAGTGGAGCAGGTCCTGACTGCGGGCCACGAAACTGTTGTACCCCTTGCCATCGAAGGCGATGAAACTCATGTACCAACTATCCGGCTGGCCGGGCAGCTGGTACACACAGGGCACATCGGTGCTGTGGAATTCTTCATGTCCGGGGATGGCCGGCTGGCTGGAGATCACATACTCGGGCCAGTAGTGCCAGCCGCGGTACGGGGCGGCCCAGCGGTCTAAAGTGGTGGCATCCATGGTCAGGAGCGGCCGGCTTCGGCAGCGGCCAGGTGTTCGGCCAGCAACGTGTTGACCTGTTCAGGTTGGGCGAGGGGCAGGCCGTGGGCCGCGTCGGCGAACTGATAGTACCGCGCCCCGCGGATGGCTCCGGCCAGGGCCCAGCCGTACGCCGGCAGGGCCAGCCGGTCCTCGGCGCCGCTGACCACCAGGGTAGGCAGCCCCCCCAGCTCGGGCAAGCGGGCCCGCTGGTCGTGGGCGGCCAGGGCCTGCAACTGCTTCATCACCACCGGCGGCTGCTCGGCCAGGTCGCGCCCGAAGAAGGTGCCGTAGTGGGTGGCCAGGGCCTCCAGATTGGCACCCCGGCGCACTGCGGCAGGCAAAATCATTTCGAGGAAAGCCCGCCGGCGCATGGCGCGCGAACCCACGCGGGTGCGCAGGCCCACCCAGGCGATCCAGGGGCTCAGACGCGCCGCGTCCTTGCCGCGGGCAAAGGTACACAGGAGCGAGAGGCTGCGGACCCGGCTGCGGGCGTCGAGGGCCAACTGGTGGGCGATGACCCCGCCCATGCTGTGGCCCACCAGATGCGCGTCGTCCCAGCCCAGTTCGTCCATCAGGGCCAGGGTGTCCCCCACCAGGTCGGCGAGGTGCAGCCGGCCCTCCACCGGACTGCTCCCGCCCAGGCCGCGGTGATCGAAGGCAACGCAGTGGAAGCGATCGGCCAGGCCCTCCAGTTGCGGGCCCCAGCCACCACCGGGCACCCCCACCCCCTGAATGAAGAGCACCGGCGGCCCGGCGCCCTGGCCATGATAGGCGATTTTGGCGACAGCATGTTCAAAGGTTGGCATTTCCTTAAATTGCTGTGGTGCCACCGGCGCGTCAAATATGGATTGCGTACCCATAGCGGCGGGGAGATGACCCCGCAGGACTTTCCCTGGGGAGTGGTCGGGAAGGGAAGTCCGCGTGGTGGGGTGGTGGAGTAGCGGAGCTGTGCGAGCGAGGGGGCAGGACGCGCCTTGGGAAAGGCCGGAGCGGGTCGCTCCCCGTCGCAACGAAAACCCGGTGGACCCCCTCTGATGCGACACGTCCTCAAACTGCTGCCCTTCGTCAAACCCTACTGGCAGAAGAGTGTGCTCTCGCTGGTGCTGCTGGTCATCGTCGTGGTCCTCGACCTGGCCATCCCCCGCCTGGTGCAGCACATCATCGACCAGGGCATCCTGGCCGGTGACATGGAGGAGGTCTGGCACACCTTCCTGTTGATGCTGGCCATCTCGGTGGCCAGCACCCTCTTCGCCATCGGCAACAACAACTTCTCGGTGCAGGTGGGCGAGGGGGTGGCCCGCGACCTGCGCGAGGCCCTCTTCCTCAAGGTTCAATCCTTCTCCTACGGCAATCTCGACCGGCTCAAGACCGGCCAGCTGATGGTGCGCCTCTCCAGCGACTCGGGGGCGATGCTCAGGGTGGTGCAGGTCTCCCTGCGCATCGGCACCCGCGCCACCCTGCTGATGGTCGGCAGCATCGCGCTGATGTTCATCACCGACCGCCATCTGGCCCTGGTGGTGGTGCCCCTGCTGCTGCTCACCTCGGGCATCATCGTCTACTTCATCACCCGGATGCGGCCCCTCTTTCTGACCATGCAGCAGAAACTCGACCGGCTCAACACCATCCTGCAGGAGAACATCTCCGGGGTGCGGGTGGTCAAAGCCTTCGTGCGCGCCGACCACGAAGCCGCGCGTTTCGAATCAGCCAACGAGGATTTCACCGAGCGCAATATCCGGGTCGTGGAGTTCCTCTCCACCATGGGGCCGGCCCTCAGCGCCTGTATCAACGTGGGCATCGTGGTGGTCATCTGGGCCGGCGGGGTGCAGGCGATGCACGGCGAGGTGACCATCGGCCAGATCGTGGCCTTCGTCAATTATCTCCAAACCGCCATCGGGCCGCTGATGATCATGACCATGCTGGCCAATGTCTGGGCCGCCGGCATCGTCTCGGCCGAGCGCCTCAACGAGGTGCTCGACACCGTGCCCCAGGTGCAGGATGCGCCCGGAGCCCCGCCTCTGCCCGCCTCGGCCCGGCCGCGGGTGGTCTTCGAAAAGGTCGGCTTCCACTACCACGACTCGAACGAGACCATCGTGCTGGAGGACATCGACCTGGTCGCCGAGCCGGGGCAGACCGTGGCCATCCTGGGCGCCACCGGGGCAGGCAAGAGCACCTTGGTCAATCTGATCCCGCGCTTCTACGACCCCACTGCCGGCCGCATCCTCATTGACGGGCAGGACCTGCGCCAGATCCAGCAGGATTCGCTCTTGGACCACATCGGCGTGGTGCCGCAGGAGACGGTGCTCTTCTCGGGCACGGTGCGCGACAATATCCGCTACGGCCGGCCCACCGCCGGCGACGAGGAGGTGGTGGCTGCCGCCCGGGCCGCCCAGGCCCACGACTTTGTGCTCGAATTGCCCCAGGGGTACGACACCCGGGTCGAGGAACGCGGCGTCAACCTCTCGGGCGGGCAGAAGCAGCGCCTGGCCATTGCCCGCGCCCTGCTCACCCGCCCGGCCATCCTCATCCTCGACGACAGCACCAGCGCGGTGGACGTGGAGACCGAAACCAAGATCCAGGAGGCGCTGGAGGCCTGGATGGAAGGCCGCACCTGCTTCGTGGTGGCCCAGCGCATCAGCACCGTGCTCAAGGCCGACAAGATTGTGGTCATCGACAAAGGCCGCCTCGCCGCCGAGGGGACCCACCGAGAACTGCTGCAATCCAGCCCCATCTACCAGGAGATCTACGCCTCCCAACTGGGCCCCGGCCCCAACGGAGGCTGAGGCGATGACCCAGCACGAGCGCAGCGCCTCCAGCGACAGCCCGCCCGCCGTGCGCCGCGGCCCGCCGGGCATGCCGGGCAAGATCGAGAAGGCGCGCGACCCGCGCCGCACCCTGGCCCGCCTCATCCCCTACCTAGGCCAGCACCGGGTGCTGCTGGCCATCGTTGTCTGCCTGGTCTTTATCTCCACCGGCCTGGGCCTGGCGGGGCCGTACCTGATGGGCCGGGCCTTCGACGAATACATCGCCACCCGCGACACCGAGGGGCTAGCCCTGATCTCCGGCTGGATGCTGGCCGTCTTCCTGCTGGGCAGCCTGGCCGATGTCGCCTCGGGCCGGCTGATGGCCGCCGTCTCGCAGCGGGCGCTCAAGAAGGTGCGCGCCGACCTCTTTGGCCACCTGCAAACCCTCGAACTGCGCTTCTACGACAACCACCCCGCCGGCGAGCTGATGAGCCGCCTGACCAACGACGTCGAGGCCCTCAATACCGCCATCTCCCAGAACGTGGTGGCCCTGCTGGCCAGCGTGCTCTCCCTGGGGGGCATTCTGGTGGCGATGTTCGTGCTCAACTTCTGGCTGGCCCTGGCCTCGGTGATCGTGGTGCCGATCATGTTCTGGTTCACCAACTTCGTCGCCCGCTACACCCGCAAGGGCTTCCGCGAGTTGCAGAAAGACCTGGGCCAACTCAACGCGGTGGTGGAGGAAGCCATCAGCGGCCAGCGGGTGGTCAAGGCCTTCCGCCGCGGCGATTGGGCCGCCGCCGAATTCCGCCGGCACAACGAACAAGTCTGCCGTGCTGCCATCTACGCCAACTCCTACGCCCTGTTGCTGATGCCGCTGACCAACCAGCTGGGCAACCTCTTTGTCATCGCCATCGCCGGCCTGGGCGGTTGGCTGGCGCTCAAGGGCCTGGTCACGGTGGGCACCATCGTCACCTTCATCAGTTATGGCCGCAACTTCATCAACCCGCTGCGCCAGCTCGCCAACATGTACAACTCGATACAGGCGGCCCTGGCCGGAGGGGAGCGGGTCTTCGAGATCCTCGACACCCCTTCGGAGGTGGACGAGGCGCCTGTGGCTGCCGCGCCGGCCAAAACCAGGGGGCAGGTCTGTTTCGAGCAGGTGCGCTTCAGCTACGTGCCCGGTACCCCCATCATCAAGGACATGACCCTCGAAGCCAGGCCAGGCCAGACCATCGCCCTGGTGGGGCCCACCGGGGCTGGCAAAACCACCATCGTCAACCTGTTGACCCGTTTCTACGAGATCGAGAGCGGCCGGATCACCATCGACGGGACCGACCTGCGGCAGTTCCCCAAACCCGAGCTGCGCCGCCGCCTGGGCCTCGTGCTGCAAGACACCTACCTCTTCTCCGCCTCGGTGATGGACAATATCCGCTACGGCCGGCTCGACGCCACCGACGCCGAGGTGATCGAGGCCGCCCGTATGGCCGACGCCGACCACTTCATCCATCAATTGCCCGAAGGCTATCAGACCCTGCTCTCGGAGCGGGCCGGCAACCTCAGCCAGGGGCAGCGCCAGTTGCTGGCCATTGCCCGCGCCATCCTCGCCGACCCGGCCATCCTCATCCTCGACGAGGCCACCAGCAGCGTCGATACCCGCACCGAGCTGCGCATCCAGGCCTCGCTGCTGCGGCTGATGCAGGGGCGCACCGCCTTTGTCATCGCCCACCGCCTGAGCACCATCCGCGACGCCGACTTGGTGGTGGTGGTCCACAACGGCCAGCTCGTCGAGCAGGGCACCCACCAGCAACTGCTCGACCAGCGCGGTTTCTACCATCAGTTGTACACCAGCCAGTTCAAGGGCGTGGCGATCTAGTGGCCGAGTCCCGCCGCATCCGCAACCTGGGCATCCTGGCCCACGTGGATGCCGGCAAGACCACCCTCACCGAAGACCTGCTCTTCCTCAGCGGCAGCCTGCGTTCCCTGGGCAGCGTCGATAAAGGCACCAGCCTCTCGGACGGGTTGGAGGTGGAGCGCAAACGCGGCATCTCGGTGCGCGCTTCCACCCTTTCCTTTGCCTGGCAGGGGGTGCAGATCAACCTGATCGATACCCCCGGCCACGTGGATTTTTCTTCGGAGGTGGAACGCGCCCTGCGGGTATTGGATGGGGCGGTGCTGGTGCTCTCGGCAGTGGAGGGCCTGCAGGCGCAGACCGAACCCCTCTGGAATGCCCTGGCCGCCCGGCGGATTCCGGTGCTGCTCTTCATCAACAAGATCGACCGCATGGGCGCCGATACGGCCGCAGTGCTCACCCAGTTGCGGCGCACCCTCTCCCCCGAGATGGTCCTGCTCAACCAGCCCGAGAACGAGGGTTTCCCCGAGGCAGGTATCGCCCCACTGAGCGCGGAGCTGCAGCGCGAGTTATACGAAAAGGTGGCCGCCACCGACGAGGAATTGCTGGGGCTGTATCTCGACGAAAAACCCCTGACCCCCGAAGCGGTGCAACGCGCCCTGACCGCTGCCACGGCCCACCGCTCCCTCTTTCCGGTGTTGTGCGGCGCGGCCAAGACCCAGACCGGGGTGCGGGAATTGCTCGACGCCGTGGTCTCCTACCTGCCCGACGCGCCCACCGACGACGAGGCCCCGGTTTCCGCGGTGGTCTTCCGCCTGGACCACGACCCCAAGCTGGGGCGCGTCGCCGGGGTGCGCCTCTACACCGGCAGCCTGAAAACCCGCGACCTGGTCGAGAACACCACCGCCGGCCGCAGCGAGAAGATCACCCAGATCAAGAAGGTCTCCCTGCACCGCTACGAGGACACCGGCCTCTTGCGGGCCGGGGAGATCGGTTTCCTCTGCGGCATGCCCCAGGTGCAGATCGGCGATATCCTCGGCGACCCCGGACCGGTGCCGGGCAACTACACCCTGAGCGAACCCCTGCTCTCCGTCCAGGTATTGCCCCAGGACGAGGCCGACCACACCCGCCTGGCCGAGGCCCTGCAGCAGTTGGCCAGCGAGGACCCGCATCTCAGCTTCCGCTGGGTGCCCGAGGAGCGCGAGTTGCATGTCAAGATCATGGGGGTAATCCAGACGGAGATCCTCACCGAGATCCTGGCGGACCGTTTCGGCCTGCAGGCCCGCTTCAGCGCCCCGACCGTGGTCTACAAGGAGACCCCGGCCAAAGCGGCCTGGGGCGCCGACGCCTACACCATGCCCAAACCCTGCTGGGCCATCGTCAGATTTCTGCTTGAGCCCGGCCCGCGCGGCAGCGGCATCAGCTACTCTTCCACCGTAGCTACCAACGACATCAAGCAGAAGTACCAGCACGAGATCGCGGCGGCCATCCCCGACGCCCTCAAGCAGGGCATCCGCGGCTGGGAGGTGACGGATCTCAAGATTACCCTGGTGGAAGGCAGCGACCACGTCCTGCACAGCCGCCCCGGCGACTTCATCATCGCCACCAACATGGCCCTGATGAACGGACTCGCCGCAGCCGACACCCTGCTGCTCGAACCCATCCTCGCCTTCCAGATCGCGGCTCCCAAGGAATTCCTGGGCAAGATCTGCGCCGACCTCGTGCACCTGCGCGGCACTTTTGCGCCGGCCGAACTGAGCCAGACCCAATTCCATCTGAAAGGCTCATTCCCCCTCGCCACCTCCATGGACTACGCGGTGCGCCTCGGTTCCCTCACCGGGGGCAAGGCCCAGCTCTCGCAGCGATTCGACCGCTACGAGTTGTGCCCACCCGGCACCGGGATCTCCCGCCCCTACAAGGGCATCTCGCCGCTGGACCGGCCCAAGTACATCCTCAAGATGCGCGGGGCCATCACCCTGTCGCTGAAGGAGTGAGACGGGAAGGCGCTGGCCGGCCTACGCCTTTGACTAATCAGGGCGTTGATTCGGGAGGGGTACGGGTGAGGGGGGATTGCTCAGGCGGGGACGAAGACTTCTTTGAGTATCGCTGGTGAAGTTCTACTTCTTCTCCACAATGTGAGCGCTCACCCAAAGAACGAACTCCTCGCGGCCAATGGCGCTCGCAGCCACACCGAGAATCATGTGCTCCTGCTCGTCGATACCCGCCTCAAACCTATGGCCGTTCAGTTCCAAAAACGCGACCATTGCGGCATGTCCTACACGCTTATTGCCATCCACAAAGGGGTGGTTCTGAACGAGCGAGAAACACAGTGCGGCAGCCTTATGAGCCAAGCCAGGGTAGAGGTCTGCTCCGCCAAAAGTCATCCGCGGCTGAGCCAAAGCGGAATCCAGGGCGCCTGCGTCTCTCAAACCCGTAGCGCCTCCGGTCTCCTCGATAATGCGGCGATGGAGGTAGAAGATTTCGTTGAGTCTTAGGAACCGCACTAGCCGAGCCGCTTATACAACTCGCGGTTTTCCCCGATAACCCGTTCTACAACAGCCCTGAACTGTTCCTCGGGTTCGGCGAGCAGGTCAGCGAGAACCCGACGCGCCAATTGTTCAGGAGTCACCCCAAGCTCTGCCGCCTGAATTTGGAGTCTCTGGGATTCCTGGTCGTTTAGTTCCAGGCTGAGGTGCATCTTCACCCTCCAAAGAAAAAACTTTCAGTACCCTCGAGTACCGGCTTTCCCCGAGGTGATTCGATAAGATACTCCATAAAATAGACCCATCCAAACGGACCTTCCACGGAGCCGGGACCTACAACTCCGGTATCCCGGCGGCGCGGTATGCCGGCGGCTTGGGTTCCAGCCAGTCCACCAGCGCTTTTTTTCAGCGCAGCGAAGAAGCGGTTCCCCCTCAGGCCGGCGAGAAGGCTTCTTTGAGCACCGCCTGGAGCAGATGCGCAGCGTGGGTGCGTGCCTGTTCGATCTCCGTTTCCAGCGCCCGGCAGGTCGCCATCAGCGCCTCCACCCGTTCCACGATGGCGGCTTGTTCGGCGAGGGGTGGAAGGGGGACGGGTATGCGGTTAAGATTTTCCTGGCTGAGCTTGGGTTGGAAACCGCCCTTCACGAAAGAGGATATGTCCATTCCGTTTATCCGATGAGCAACGAAATTCTGCAACGCTGGATCAACAAATTCCAAAACATGCGCGTGGTTATTATCCCAGATCTTTCCGTCAGCCTCGAATGCCACAGGCGTAGATCGAAGGCGAAGATTGGAGCCATCTTCTCCCACCAACAAAAAGCGGCCATCGTGAGTGAAGCCGTCGATTTTGTCGATCACTCCAGAAGCGCCATAGTAAGGATAGATTTTGCCTCGACGCTCGCGGTCGGCCTTACTTATCGGAACCCTTTCCCCATCGCGACAAATCATTATACCGGCTAGCTGACACCACTCCCACCCCTTCGGAATCTCGAACGGAGTTTCATCAGCATTGATCTTGGGCAGCGGTTTTTCGGAACGGAGCTTCTTCGCGGCGATGAGCCGGGCTTTTTCTGCTTGAATGCGCTGGAGGAGCCGGCTCGCGGGTTCCACGTCCGGGTGGGCGGTGCGCCAGTCGGCGGTCAGCTTGCCCTGAATCGCCTCCTGCAGGATGGCTTGTTTGAGTTTGATGAGGATGGATTTCTGGCGGGTGATCTCTAGCTGAGCAATCCCGATACTCGACCGGCCCTTATCGATCTTCTTGATGAGCTGACGCTGTTCTTTGAGCGGCGGGAGATTACCTGATAATTCAGGAAGAATTCTTCCTCGACGCGCTTGCGGTTGGTGTTACCGCGACTGGCCTTGATACAGGCTTCGAGAAAACCTGGAGCCAGATCAAAAAACTCCGGGCTGAACTGCCGGTAGGCATCGTCGTGGTGGTTATCTGAGAGTCCCTGGTAAAGGGCAAGATAGATATTGTAGGCGGTGTCGATCTGCTTGTGTTTGATGACGGTCATCGCCTCTTTGAAGTGGCGGAAGTCACCGCGAACCGTCTGGTCGATCAGTGCGGTGCGGTCCGCCAGAAAGAGGATGCGCTTCTTCAGCCCACTTTTCCACAAGCGATAGATGATCTGGAAAGCGACGTAGGTCTTTCCGGTTCCGGTCGCCATGACGAGTAGATGGCGGTTGTTGCCCTCGTTTCGCGCAGTCGCCTCCGCAGCGCGATTGACCGCAATCTGCTGGTAGTAGCGAGGTGCGCGATTCGAACTGTCGGAAAAGTAATCCTGTACAACAACGGGTTCGACCTCGTCGGCCAGGCCTTTGAAGGCCCTATATCTCTGCCAGAGTTGGTTGGGAGAAGGGAAGTCGGCGAGTGTAAGTTCGGCCTCCATCGCTCCAGATTTTACCGTCTGGTCATGGAACAGGAAGGCATCGCGTTGCTGCTGAAGACAAAAGGGATATCCAGGGTTCGGGCGTAACCAAGGGCCTGTTGGATACCAGCACCTACCGCGTGGTTGTTGTCTTTGGCCTCGATGATAGCGATGGGGATATTGGGCTTGTAGTAGAGGATGTAGTCCGCCCGCTTCTGTTTTCCACGGACATAGACTTTCCCCCGGACTTGAATCCGGCCATCGGTGAAACCCACCTCTTCGCGGATTTGGGTATGGATATCCCAACCCGCCGCAGTGATACTAGGCGTAATATACTTGGTGCAGATATCCCGTTCGCTGAGGTCTTTCTTGTTCATGGTTCAGGCCGGTTATGCCGCAACCTCTACGTAGTCCACCTGGCTCGATGGTTGGGGTATGGAAGCCCCATCCTCCCGAAGACCCTCAAGGTGAAACTCGATGGCTTCGCGAATTTGCATCTCCACCTCCTTGCGGCTATTTCCTGTCGCCACACAGCCGGGAAGATCTGGAACGTACGCCGAATAGTTGCCCTCGGCCTTCTCGATCACGACAGCGTACTGCATATACCCCTCCACTTGGGCGCAATCCCTGTCGCTAAGGTACTTGGCTGGGTGCTCCCTTCCATGCAAAATCCCTGTTGCTACAGCCCCAGCCCCTGCCACCCTGCCACCCCGAGCCGGCGCAGGGTCTCCATGTTCTTCAGGTAGATCGCCTCGGCCTCGGGAAAGGCGGCCACCGCCCGGTCGATGCTCGCCTCGCGCAGCAGGTGCAGCATGGGATAGGGGGAGCGGTTGGTGTAGTTGGTGATGTCGTCCGGGGTCGTGTCGGCGAACTGGTAGGCGGGATGGAAACTGGCGAGCTGCAGCACGCCTTCCAACTCGAGTTCGGCCAGGGCCTCGTCGGCCAGGGAGAGGAAGTCGTTATAGGCGCGGAAATCGGTGAGCACCTGCGGGTGGATGAGCAGGGTGGTGTCCACCGCCTCGGGCTCGGCAGCGGCCAGGAAACGCAGCTCCTGCTTCAACTCGTCCAGCAGGGCCCCGGGGTCCTGGGCCGGGCTCACCACATAACGGATCTGCTCCCGGACGTAGACCGCCTTGGCAAAGGGGCAGAGGTTGAGCCCGATCACCGCCCGCTCGATCCATAGGCGGGTGGCGGCGACCACTTCATCAGCGATGGGCATGGTCGTGGTGTTCATCGGTCGCCAAGGCCATGGCCCCTGCCTTTGTGGGGTAGGTTGCGGTATCTGATCCGACAGAGTGGCGCGTGGTTAGAGGCGCTAGACGATCTCGGCCTCATCCTGTAAGCGGTTCCATATTTCCTCAACAGCCAGAGCAACTGCCCACTCATTCAGGTAATTCAAGTCCAAGGTGTCGTGCTGAACTTCAAAGACACGCAAGGCATCAGTGAACTGCTTCTCGCTCCCTCCCGACTTCACCGCCCATAGCAGTTTGGCGAGTATCGTATCCTCGGGACTGGATACCTTCAGTCTCATCCCCATCACCTCTTCCACATACTTGCGCGCAAACCGCGACTGGTCGAATGGCTGATTGGTCAAGAGCCAAAAGTCGACCTTGTCTCCCTCGACTACATCTATCAGGTTGAACATCGACCTATGGGAGATCGCCTCTCGTATAGCTTCTGCATCCAGGTAGTACCTAGGAGGCAGAAATACCCTCATCAGGTGTTCGATGTCGGCCTCCTGAATCGCAATTACAACATCGACGTCATGGGTCGATCTAGGCTCTCCCTGTAAGCTCGAAGCCACAGACCCGGTGATCATATGATCGATACCGCTCTGATCTAGCGTTTCGATGACCTTGCTCAGTAATTCCTGTTGTGACATTTATCCAGACGTTCTTTGAAAACTTGCGTGAACTCGGCCACCGAAACATCGGGGTGTTTCTTTCTCAACCCGTGGGCAAAAAGCTGCTTTGAAAAAGCGGAGAGTTCAAACGCCTTTAGCAGCCTTTGTTCAGGCGTCATCCTGCGCAGGACCTCAACATAGAGTCGATGATTCGGGTGTTGTTTGGGATTCATACTCAAAAAGGTACTCCAGGAGCTAGACCCCTCCAAGCAGGAACCATGAACCGCAATCTCCCCCCGGCGCCGGAATCCGACGTGTCGGCCTTCATCCCTTCATACCCGTCAAGGTCACCCCCTGGATGAAGTATTTCTGCGCCAGGAAGAAGACCCCGATCACCGGCAGGGTCATCAGGGTGGAGGCGGCCATCAGCATGCCGAACTCGCCGCCGTGCTGGCTGCGGAAGTCGAAGAGGCCCAGGGCCAGCGGGTAGAGCCGCTGGTCGTTGAGGTAGATCAGCGGGCCCATGAAGTCGTTCCAGGTGCCCATGAAGGTGAAGATGGCCACCGCCGCCAGGGCCGGCTTGATCAGGGGCAGGATGATGCGCCAGTAGATGCCGAAGGGGCCGCAGCCGTCGATACGCGCCGCGTCCTCCAGGTCATTGGGGATGGCCCGCATGAACTGCCGCAGCATGAAGATGAAAAAGGCCGAACCGAAGAACGAAGGCACCCACAGGGTTTTGAGGGTGTTGTACCAGCCGAGGTTCTTGAAGATGAGGAAAACCGGGATCATCGTCACCTGGCCCGGCAGCATCATGGTGGCCAGCAGCACCCCGAAGAGCGCCTCCCGCCCGGGCCAGCGCAGCCGCGCAAAGGCATAGGCCACCAGCGAGCAGCTCAGCAGCTGCCCGGCAATGCCGAGGACCACCAGATACGCGCTGTTGAACACGTAATTCCAGCGCAGGGGCGTGGCCAGGTACGCCTGCCGATAGCTTGAGGTGTACTTGCGCCACAGGGCCTGCATCGCGCTGGCCGGCTCGATGCCCAGGCGCAGGCGCACCTGCCCGGGCTGGTCGAAGACTCCCTGCTGGTCGGCAGCCAGCACCAGGGGCCAGACCCCCAGCTCCCGCTCGTCGCGGGCATCCTGCTCCTCCAGCTTGAAGGTCAGCTCCTGCCAGCGGCGCTGGCCCAGGTACAGCTCGTCGCGCAGCCCGTAGCGTTTGCCGCCCAGCTCCAGCTGCACCTCCAGCCGGTGCCAGGAGCGGTCCTGGCGCATGGGCAGGGTCAGGCTGAGGAAACGCTCCTCGGGAACCGGCAGGGGAAACACCCCTTCGAGCATCACCGGAACCCCGCCGCTCAGGTCGTATTCCAGGCGCAGGGACCGCTCGGCCGGCGCGGGTCGCAGCTGCACCTGGCCCGACACCGGCTGCCAGGCAGCCAGCGCCGCAGTCTGCCCCACGGGCCGGTCCTCCAGATCGGTGTCGCGCACCGTGGGCAGGCGCAGGGCCACCCCGCGATAAATGCCTTCCCAGGCCGCCAGGGCGATAGGCCCGTCGAGCCGATCCAGCAGTGCGCTGGCGAAGGCCGCGCCCTCGAGTTGCCAGTCCTGCCGCGCCACCCGGCGGCCGGCAGCGGCAAAAAGCGCCTCAGCCAGCACCGGCCGCACCTGCGCCGGATCCAGTCCCTCCAGCCGCTCCTCCCCCAGCAGTTCCCGGCCCCGCTCCCACAGCACCGGCTCCAGTTCCCCCCGCACCTGCACCCAGCGCTGCCCGATCTCGGCGGGCAACTGCTCCTCGCTGTGCACATAGGGGGAATGGGTACGCACCCCCGGAGCGGCGGGCACCCACTTGGGCGGGTACACGAAGATCTCCTCGTCGTACTTGAAGCTGGTGCTCAAGAGCCATACGAAGGGGAAGGAGAAGAGCAGGCAGCCCAGGACCAGGGCGGCGTGGATAGCCAGGCGGGCAGGGACGAGGGCCTTCATTCGGCCTCGTAGTGCACCCAGCGGGGCGCCAGCTTGGTCTGCACCAGGGTGAGGGCCAGGATCACCACGAAGAGGATCCAGGCCAGGGCCGAGGCATAACCCATCTCGAAATAACGGAAGGCGCTGTTGAACAGGTAGTAGGCGTAGAACATCGTCGAGTCATCCGGGCCGCCCTCGGTCATGATATAGGCCTGGGTGAAGATCTGCATGGTGCCGATGATGCCCATGATCAAATTGAAGAAGATGTAGGGCGAGAGCATGGGCAGGGTGACGTGGAAGAAGCGGCCCACCGGGCCGGCCCCGTCGAGGGACGCCGCCTCGTAGAGATGCTCGGGGATACCCTTTAGGCCGGCTAGCCAGACGATCATTCCCGAGCCGGCGCTCCACAATCCCATGAGGATGATGGCCATCTTCGATCCGAGAAACCAGTCCGAACTCTGCAGCCAGTTGGGCGGGTCGGCCCAGCCCAGCAGCTTGAGGAAGGCATTGATCAGGCCCACCTCCGGGTTGAGCACCCAGATCCACAGGATGGAACTGGCCACCATCGGCACGATGGCCGGCAGGTAGAAGATGGTGCGGTAGACCTGCATGCCCCGCACCTTGGCGTTGAGCAGCAGGGCGATGCCCAGGCCGGCGCTCATACCCACCGGGATGCCCAGCATCATGAAGCCGGTATTGGCCAGGGATTTCCAGAAGAGCGGGTCCTCGAAGAAGAGCCGGCGGTAGTTGTCCAGGCCCACGAACCGGGGCGGGTGCAACACATCGTAGCGGCAAAAACTGTAGAGGATGGAGACCAGGATGGGGCCGGCAGTTAACAAGGTTAGGCCGGTGAGCCAGGGGGCGGCGAAGAGGTAGCCGTAGAGCGAGGGCCGCCCGCGCCGCTGCCACTGCCACAGGCACCAGCCCAGGCCACCCAGGAGCAGCAGCACCACCCCGGCCAGCGGGTAATGCCAGTCGAGCAGGGGGTACACCTTGCCCGAATAGACCAGATCCAACTGCTCCTGCACCCGCTGCCGGCCCCGCTCCAGGGCTTCCTGCGGCGAGTAGGTGTGGCGCACCGCCTTTTCGTACGCACGGCGGTGCTCGTCCCACAGCAGCTGCCCCACCGGGGTGACGGGCCGGAAACGCGAGACCGACATCAGGTCGGCACAGAGCAGGAAATTGCGCTTGACCCTTTCGGTCAGCTCGGGGTTGTCGCGCAAGAGCAGGTCGTAGGTGAACTGGTTGACGTGCGGCAGGGGCGCCATGTTGGGCACAAAGAGCCGGCCCCGGCTGGCCGCGTACCGGGCCTCGACCTGGTTCTGCAGCTTCCAGGCCCGGTCGGTCATCAGGTAGCGAATCAGCTCAAAGGCGATGCGCGGGTTTTTGGCGCCCACCGGGATGGCCCAGGAAAAACCGCCCGACCAGGTGATGGAGGTCTTGCCTTTGGGCGCCGGCGGGGCCACCACCTCGAAGCGCAGCTGCGGGGCGTACTGGACGATGGAGTTGATGAAGCCGTTGCCGTCGATCTTCATCGCCACCTTGCCGGTGAGGAAGGGATCGAACTCGCCGCCCTGGAAGGAGCTCTGGAAGGCGTCCACCTTCTCGATGCCGCCCAGGGCGTCGTACACCTCCACCATATAGGCCAGGGCCTCGGCGATGCGCGGGTCGTCGAGGGTGCAGGTGCGGCCGTCCTCGCTCATGAACTCGCCGCCGTTGAGCCAGCCGTAGATGTAGAGCCAGCTGTTGCCGTAATTGGGGGCGAACCCCAGGCGGGTCATGCCGCCGGTTTCGTCGAACTCGGTGAGGGCCACAGCCCAGCGTTTGAGTTCGTCCCAGTCGGCCGGCGCTTTGGCCCGGCCCTGCGCGTCCACCAGGCCGGCCCGCTCCAGCAGGTCTTCGTTGTAATAGAGCACCCGGTCGTCGGTGCTGTTGGGCACCGCGTAGACCCGGCGCTGCTCCCCGGCCCCGAAGCTGGCCTCCTCCCAGCAGGTGCGGAAGAAACGGTCGGGGTGGATGCCCTGGCACAACTCCTCGAGCAGGGCGGCCTTGTCACCCAGGCCAGGGTCGCCGCCCTGTGCCAGGCCCTCCTCCAGTTCGCGGGCCAGATCCAACTGCCGGCTGGCGCCCAATGGCTCCAGGGCGGCGATCAGTTGTCTGAGGGGGATGAGGGCTGCGGGAGGGTCTGCCAAACGCTGGCGGGTCTGCTGCGCCCAGGCCTCCTGCTCCAGGCTCTGGTTGATCCACTCGTCCAGGGGCACAAAGGCGTCGCGCACCGCCCATTCGCCCACGGAGAAACGGTCCTGGATCAGCAGGTCGGGCGGGCTGCCCCCGGCGATGCCGCACATCAGCTTCTGCGGGTCCATGCGCCCGCTGCTGGCCGCCGAGGTGGTCAGCTCCCACTCGGGGTGCTCCAACTCGAACTGGCGGAAGGCCGCCTCCAGCCCGCGGTTGCGCCACGCCCCCCAGGCGATCAACTCCTGAGTGGCCAGGGTGGGGCCTGCCTCCATGCAGAGGACAGCAATAAGCAGCAACACCGGGCGACGCGGCATCTGGACGGCTCCTGGGCGAGGGCTTACTATTCTACCGCTGAACGACACCGGTGGTCAAATCCATGCGCCTCGCCTTCCTCTCCGATATCCACGGCAACCTGCCGGCCTTCGAGGCCGCCCTGGAGCACGCCGCGCAAGAGCGGGTGGATCAGCTGGTGATCGCCGGGGATATCGTGGTCGGCTCGCCCGATTCGGCGGCCTGCTGGCAGCGCGCCCAGAGCCTGGGCTGCCCCATCCTGCGGGGCAACCACGAGCGCTATCTCTTCCATTTCCACGATCCCCAGGCCCCGGCGCTGTGGCGCACCCCGCAGTTCGCCCCGGTGCAATGGGCCCTGGCCGAGTTCGCCCCCGCCCAGTTGCAGGAGATGGGCCAACTGCCGCTGACCCTGCGCCTGCCCCAGGCTCCCGACCTGCTGCTGGTCCACGCCTCGGCCCGCAACGACCACGACAGCATCTATCCCTACACCCCCGAAGAGCAGCTGGCCCCCATGTTCGCCGGGGAGGAGGCCGCGCTGATCACCCGCGGCCACAACCATCTCCCCTCCCTGCGGCAGTGGGCCGGCGGATTGATCGCCACCGCCGGGTCCGTGGGCCTGGCCCTCGACGGCAATGCCACCGCCCAGTATCTGATTGCCGAGCGGCGCCTCTCGGGCTGGCACGTCGCCCACCAGTCGGTGCCCTACGACCAGGAGGCCAACCTGCGCCGTTTCGAGGAGAGCGGCTACCTGGAGGCCACCGGGCCCATGGGCCGGCTCTTCTTCCGCGAACTGATCTCCGCCACCCATCTGATTGTGCCCTTCCTGCGCGCCTATCACCGCTGGAACCAGGATGCCCCCCTCAGTCTCGACCGGGCGGTGGACCGCTTTCTGGCAGACGGTCGCTGAGTTATGTTAGCTGCACCTTTCCCCCGGAGGATGCCATGAAATACCGCGATGCCGAGATGATCTGGTACGAGTGCAAGGAAGCCGCCGACCAAGGCCGGGTCGCCGTGCTGCCGGTGGCCATCTACGAAGACCACGGCCCGCATCTGCCCATCGACGTGGATGTGGTGCTCTGCACCGAAATCTGCGAGCGGGCCGTGGCGCGTATCCCCGGCGAGGCCACCCTCATCCCCCCGGTGTTACACGGCTACAGCCCGCACCACATGGATTTCCACGGCACCCTGACCATCACCTGGGATACCTTCATCCGCTACGTCAAGGATGTGTGCTGCAGCCTGGCCCACCACGGCTTCAAGCGCATCCTGGTGGTCAACGGCCACGGCAGCAACGCCTCGCCCCTGGACCTGGCTGCCCGCCTCACCGTGCTCGAGTACCAGGGCCAGGTCTACTGCGCCTCGGTCAATCACTGGGACCTGCGCCGGGTCAAGGAGGTGGGCAAGGCCATCCGCGAGTCCGACTACGGCGGCACCTCCCACGGGGGCGAATTCGAGACCTCCCTGTACCTGGCCCTGCGCCCCGACCTGGTGGACATGAGCAAGGCGGTGGACGAGCGCTCCCCCATGCCGCCCAGCTTCAAGACCGACCTCTTGGCCGGCACCCACCCGCAGGGCTCGGCCGCCCGCCTGGTGCCCTACTGGAGTTCGGTGACCGCCAGCGGGGTGATGGGCGACGCGACCAAGGCGACCAAGGAGAAGGGCGAGAAATTCCTGGAGGCCGGCATCGAGGGCCTCATCGAACTGATCCGCGAACTGCGCTCCGCCCCCATCCTGCCTCGCCGCGATCAGCATGGGAAATAGCGTTTTCTAACAGAAGAGACGACGGGGCGACTGCCCCTGAGCGGGTTTCGGTCCTCCAAGGGGCGCAGGACTGCGCCCCGGAGGATAGACCTCGGAGCCGGCCAGGGATGGCCGGCGAGTGTCGAAGACCGTCAATCCGAAGGATTGAACGTCATGAGCGAAGGGGTTGTGCCCCGGCGCTTCACCTTTGGTGGTTATCGTCAATGAGCAGGTGGCATCATCTCCAGCACTTCAAGGTCGTTCGCCTCAACGCCACTCTCATGCCCATCTCTCCCTTTGAGGAGGGCCTGCACCGGCAATATGACCTGAGCCCGCTGCGCGTCGAGGCCAACACCCCCGAAGAACAGCTCCCTCACCTCCGGGACTGCGACGCCCTCTTCATCATCTCCGCCCCGCTCAAGGCCGAGATGGTCGAGCGCCTCGAAAAATGCCGGCTCATCTCGCGCCTGGGCAACGGGACGGACAAGATCGCCGTGGACCTGGCGACCAAGAAGGGCATCCTCGTCACCAACGCCCCCTTCTTCTGCGTCGCCGAGATGGCCGACCACATCCTGGCCATGCTGCTGGGCCTGGCGCGCAAGCTGCCGCAGATGGGACGATACCTGAAGGCCGGCGCCTTTGGCAGGGCCCGCGACGAATCCCTGGCCCTGCCCCGCCTCGCCGGACTGACCCTGGGCATCGTCGGCTTCGGGGCTACCGGTCCCGAGGTCGCCCGCCGCGCCCAGGCCTTTGGCCTGCGGGTGCTGGCCACCCGCCGCAACATGAACGCCGGCCGCCAGCAGGCCGAGCAACTGGGGGTGGAGATGGTGGACCTCGACACCCTGTTGCGCCGCTCCGACTTCGTCTCCCTGCAGCTGCCCCTCACCCCCGAGACCCGCCACCTCATCGACGCGGCGGCCCTGCGCAAGATGAAACCCGGCGCGATCCTGATCAACACCTCGCGCGGCGCGCTGGTGGACGAAGACGCCCTGGTCGAAGCCCTGAGGAGCGGCCATCTGGCCGGGGCCGGCATCGACACCTTCGAGGGCATCGAGATCTTTGTGGATAACCCACCGCCCCCCTGCCATCCGCTGGTCGAACTCGACAACGTCCTCCTCACCCCGCACGTTTCCGGCCTCTCGGTGCAGGCCTCGCAGGATTGCACCCGCACCGGGGTCCGGAATCTGGTGAGTGTGCTCAGCGGCCATCTGCCCCCACCCGAGAATATCGTCAACAAAGGAGTGGTGCCCCGCTTCCCCCTCAAACCCCCCGACCCCGCACTTTTTGCGGACTAGAAAAGGAAACCCATGGCCGAACAACCCAGCCCCGAACCCTTCTACAGCATGGCCCGCCGCGCCGGCGACATCCTCTTCCTCTCCGGCTTCGGCCCGGTAGGTGACGACCTCGAGGTGGTCGGCGCCGACATCGAGGCGCAGACCGCCTTCACCATGGACGCCATCGCCAGGGCCCTGGCCAAGGAGGGTGCCAGTTTCGACGACGTGGTGCGCACCAATGTCTTCCTGCTCAACATGGAAGACCGCGACGGTTTCAACCGGGCCTACATGCGCTACTTCAAAGGCCGGATGCCCACCCGCCGGCTCATCGGAGCCGGAGACCTCTACAAAGGCATCCTGGTCGAGATCGACTGCACCGCCTACCTGGGAAAGTGAGGACTTGATCATGCGTATCGCCCATGCCCGCAGGGAAGAGATGCAGGAGATCGACAAAGCCCACGGCGGGGCCGGCCCCGTCCTCTTCAAGAGCCTCTTTGAGCGGAAGGACTTCCAGACCGAGTGGTGGTTCGTGCACTCCGCATATCTGCTGCCCGGCGGCGGTATCGGCCACCACCGCCACGACCGCTGCGAGGAGATCTTCGTCACCATCGACAATGCCTCGCAGTTCACCCACAACGGCCGCACCACCCAGGTGGAGGGCGGCGCAGCGGTGCCTTTGCGCTGCGGCGAATCCCACGCCATCTACAACCATACCCAGAAAGAGACCCGCTGGTTCAACTTCAACGTCACCCTGCCCGGCTGCCCCTCCGACGCCACCGATTTCGGCGACACCCGGGTCGGCGCCCCCCTCGAATCCACCGACCGACTGCCCATCGGCCGCTTCGACCGCAAGCTGCTCGAATACACCCGCCTGCACCAGGGCAAGGGCGAGGTGGGCCGGCGCCAGATCTGGGGCCCGCAGGATTTCCGCACCAGCCTGGCCTTCCTCTCCCATATCCTGGTGCCGCCCGGAGCCTCGGTGGGATACCACAGCCACCAGGGCATGGAGGAGTGTTACGTGATCATGAAGGGCAGCGCCCGCATGACAGTGGACGGCGAGACCGCCGAGGTCTTTTCCGGCGACGCCATCCCCAACCGCCTGGGCGGGTCGCACGGCCTGTACAACCACACCCAGGACGAACTGGAGTTCTTCCTGGTGGCCGTGTGTAAGGAAAAAGGCGTGATGGATACCACCGACCTGGGTGATGATCTCACCAAACGGTGATCGCGCAGGAACCTCCATGGAGAACCCTGTTGGTGTGTCCCTGAGATCGTGGGTTTTCATCCTGTTTGCCCTCTCGTTCCCCGCCCTCTCCGGGGCGGATGAGCAGTGGCAGGAACGTGCGGACTGGGCGGGGGTCCTCGCCGATGCCGGGGTAAGCGGAACGGTGGTTGTGCTCGATGAGCGCACGCAGTCGCATTGGGTCAGCAACGAGGCGCGGGCCCAAACGCGTTTCACCCCGGCATCGACCTTCAAGGTTCCCCATCTGCTCTTTGCCCTCGATGCGGGCATCGTGCGCGATGAATTCGAGGTCTTTCCCTGGGACGGTACGCGGCGGAATATCGAGGCCTGGAACCAGGACCAGGACCTGCGCTCCTCGATGCGAAAGTCGGTGGTGTGGGTGTACCAGCTTTTCGCCCGGCAGCTGGGCGAGGAGCGCGAGCGGGGTTATCTGCAGCATATCGGCTACGGCAACGCCGAGCCTTCGGGAGGGGTGGATCGTTTCTGGCTGGATGGCGGGTTGCGGATCTCGGCGCACGAGCAGGTGGATTTTCTGCGGCGCCTCTACCGCAACGACCTGCCCTTTCAGGAGGCACACCAACGGCTGGTCAAAGACCTGATGATCGTGGGGGCGGATCGCGACTGGATCCTGCGCGCCAAGACCGGCTGGGGCGAGGTGGAGGGCCAGGGCCTGGGCTGGTGGGTGGGCTGGGTCGAGTGGCGCGAAGGGGCGGTGTTTTTTGCCCTCAACATCGATATGCCCAAGGGCAGCGCCGATGCGCCCAAACGCGAGGCCGTCGGGCGGGCGGTGCTGCGTACCATCGGCGCCTTGCCGCAGTAGCCGAAAACCGGGCTGCCGGCTCCAGCCGCGCCAGCCGCCAGCCTGGCGAGGTTATACACCTTGTTCGAGGAGCAAATTGTGGATAAATACCGCGTCGCCCTCATCGGCACCGGCCGTGTCGGCTACCAGTTCAACTTTGGCGATTTGCCCGACAACCACGCCGAAGCCGCCCACGCCCATCCCGCCTGCCAGCTCGTCGCCGGCGTCAACCGGGGCCGCGAAAAACTCGAGGCCTTTGGCAAACGCTTCGGGGTGAGCGCCCTGTACCACGACTACCACCAGATGCTCGCCGAGGTGCAGCCCGAGATCTGCATCGTCGCCACCCATCCCGAATTACACTGCGAGATGGTCGAAGCCTGCGCCCAGGCCCCCGCCACCCGGGCCATCATCTGCGAAAAACCCATGGCCCTCTCCCTGGCGGAATGCGACCGCATGATTCGGGCCTGCCGGCAGCGCGGGGTACTCTTACAGATCAACCACAACCGCCGCTGGAACCCCGAATGGGAACTGGGCCTGCGCCTGCTGCGCGAGGGGGCCATCGGCGAACTGGTGCATGTGTACGGCTTCATCGATGGGGGCAAACCCGCCCCCTGGTGGCGCAGCGAACACGAGGGCTCCCTGCTGCACGACTTCACCCACTACTTCGACCTGATGGATATGTACGCCGGCCCGGTGGACTGGCTCTGCGGCCTGGCCGAGCAACGGCGGCGGCCCTGGGCGGTGGAGGATTTCAGCGCTGCCTTCCTCAGATTCAAAAGCGGGGTTACCGCTGCCCTGCACAGCGCCGAGCTGACCGCATACACCGACCACGCCTTCGAGCTGCGCGGCAGCACCGGGCTGCTGCGCTTCGTCGGCGAGCAGGTGCAGCTCTTCCAGGCCGAGCAGGACGTGTACGAGCCGGAGAGCGGCTTCCAGTGGAGTTCGCTCAAACCGCGCGCGCTGGAACGCCCGGCCCCGGCCTCCACCTATGTGCTGGCCCTGCAGGAGTTGCTCGACGCGCTGGCGGGCAAAGGCACCCTGCGCAGCGACGGCGAGGTGGGCCGGCGCTCCCTGGAACTGGTGATGGCCATCTATCAATCTCAGCTCGAGGGCAATAGACCGGTGCACTTCCCCCTCCCCACCGGCCCCTCTCCCATTGAGGAGTTGCGCCGGCGCGGCTGGTTCAAAAAACGCGAGGGCACCCCGGAGCACTGATCCTCTTTCCCGAGAGACCATCATGGCGGTATCACTCACCCGCAAGGAACGCCTCCGCCGCCAGATCAAAGGCCAGGAGGTGGATCGTATCCCCAGTCTGGGCGGCTGGATTGGCGGGGTGCGCAACCTGGCGCAGCTGGCCGGCCTCAGCACCAACCAGTACCTGGCCGATCCCCTGGCCGGGGTCATCAAGGCCAACCTGAACCTGGGAGTGGATGGCCTGATCCAGCCGGTGATTCCCCGCGAGCTGGAGCAGGTGCGCACCGGGTACGTGCTGGAGAGCCGCTTTGCGCAGGTCGAGCCCGAGGATCTCTTGCGCAAAGCCCAGTCCCTGCCCGACAGCGAGGCAGAGATCCTCAGGAGTTTCGACGCGGCTGCCGAAGAGCAGCGCTACCGCGACTTCTTCGAGGGGGCCTTCAAACACTGGGAAGGCATCGTGCCCATCCCCAACTTCTGGGAGATCGGCGGCCACTTCCCGCTCTACACCGAGTTCGGGTACGTGGCCTTCCTCTCGGCCTGCGCCCTGTACCCCGAGGCGGTGGGCAAGTTGTGGTGGGCCAAGAGTGTGCACTCGCGCAAACGGGCCGAGATCCTGGTGCGGCTCTACCGCGACTACGACCTGGTGCCGCTGATGTTCTGCGGCGAGGACCTGTGCAACAACCAGGGCCCCATGGTCGATCCGGGCATGCTGCGGCGGTACTATCTGCCTACCGTGGCGATGATCATCGCGCCGCTGGTGGAGGCCGGGGTTCGCCTGATCCACCACTGCGACGGGGATGTGCGCCCGTTGATCGGGGACTTCCTCGGCCTGGGTTTCAGCGGCCTGCAGGGGTTTCAGTTCGAGGTGGGGGTGGACCCTTACGAGTTCAAAAGGCTGCGCAGCCCAAAGGGCGAGGAGTTGCTCTACTTCACCAGCCTGAGTGTGTCGCGCACCCTGCCTTTCGGCACCCCCGACGAGGTGCGCGAGGAGGTGGACTATTTCCTCGACTTCACCGACGGGGGCAGAGGCATGTTCCTCTTCACCAGCAACGTGACCGGGGTGGAGGTGCCGCCCGCAAACCTGCTGGCCGCGTACCGGCACCTGCAGGCCTGGGACCCAGCCCAACCGCGCACCCCCACCCGACGGGTGTGGCCCTGGAAGGTACGCCACCCCGAATAGGAGTAGGAAGATGGCCGATCCCCCCGAGGTCGAAGGGGCCTGCCTGTGCGGAGGCGTGCGGTTTGCACTTTCCCTGCCCAGCCGCTTCTGCGCCCATTGCCACTGCCCCAACTGTCGGCGTGCCCACGGAGCGGCCTTTGTCACCTGGGCCGGATTCAACAAAATCCAACTGCGCCTGCTGGCCGGCGCCGACCTGTTGCGCACCTACCTGACCGAGAGCGGCGCCACCCGCAGCTTCTGCGGCCAGTGCGGCAGTCCCCTCTTCTACGAAGGCCCCCGCTGGCCTGGCGAGGTGCATGTGGCGCTGGCCAGCCTCAAAGGCCCCATCGACCGCCAACCCGCGGCCCACGTGTACGTGGACGACCGCGCCGATTGGCACCCCATCCACGATGCCCTGCCCCAGTTCGGAGGGGACAGCGGCATGGAAGCCAAATAGCTGCCCAGGAGGAGAAGAGTATGGCCAAGAAAAAAGCTGGCAAAAAGGTAAAGGTGGCGATCCTCGGCGCTGGTGGTCGGGCGCAGGCCGTCCACTACCCCGCCCTAAAGGATATCGCCGCCGCCCAGGTAGTGGCCGTCTGCGATCTGGACCTGAAAAGGGCCCAGGCCGCCGGCGACAAATTCGGCATCCCCGGCCGCTACTCGAACTACGCCGAGATGATCGACAAGGAAAAACCCGACGCGGTCTGGGCCATCATGCCGCCCCACCACCTCTACGACGTGGCCGCCGGCATCATCGAGCGGGGCTGCCACCTCTTCATCGAGAAACCGCCGGCGGTCACCGCCGAGCAGGTGCGCCAGCTCGACCTGCTGGCCGTGAAACACAAGGTGCTCACCGGGGTCACCTTCCAGCGCCGCTTCTCCCCGCTGATCCGCCGGGGCAAGGAATTGTGTGAAGAGCGCGGGACGGTCCATACCGCCCACGCCACCTTCTACAAGAACTGGGTGGGCGGCGCCCCGTACTACAAAGGGGCGATGGACATGCTCACCTGCGACGGCATCCACGCGGTGGACACCCTGCGCTACCTGTGCGGAGGGGAGGTGATCAGTGTGGCCAGCGACTCGCGCCGTCTCGACGCGGGCCACTGGAACATCCATCTGGCCCTGGTGCGCTTCAGTTCGGGGGCCACGGGCCTGCTGCTCAACAACTTCATGACCGGGCGGCGCATCTTCAGCGTCGAGGTGCACGCCCCGGGCATCTCCTTCTTCGGCGATCCGGAGGAGGGCGGCAAGGTCTTTGCCGACAACAAGCTCGAACCCGTGCAGACCCTCGATCCCTTTGCCCTGTGCGGCAGCCGCGAACAGCACCGGGCCTTTGGCGCCTACGACACCAACCTCCATTTCATCGCGTGTGTGCAGCAGAACCGCCAGCCCGAAACCAACTTCGCCGACGCCCTCAAAACCATGGAGCTGGTCGACGCCATCTATCACTCTCAGATCTAGTAACGTGGGCGGCGGACTCCCCCGCCGCTCACAACAACAGCCGCGGCACCGACGCACTCCAACCCTTCTGGAAGTACAGGCTGTCGTTGAGGTACACATTCAGCGACAGGTTCATCACCAGGGTCTGCGCGTCGCTGGTCAGGGAGCCGGTGGCCTCGCTGCGGTAGACCTCGCCGGGCCACTGCACACTCAGCTTCTTTTTGGCCCGCACCCAGGCCCGGGCCGGCTCGCGCTGCGACACCCCCATCTCCCCATCCCCACCAAAGAGCACCAGCCGGTAGCGATCCTCCAGCACCTCGTGGACCACCTGCCAGGGCGCCGTACCCGTGCCCGTGTCCCGCGCCGGCTCAGGCGAAGGTAGGAACGCGAAGGCCGGCTTCTTCCCCCCGTCCCATACCGGCAGGGTGAAACGGCTCTCGTGCGGCCCGCCCCAGTGCAGGGTGAAGGTCCCCGGATAGGGCGTGGGCCAGACATTGGGAAAGTCGGAGCCATTGACACTCAAGCCGATACGATGCCCCTTGCGGAAGCGCCAGGCCACGGCTTCCAGGTGATACTCGACGCGAGTGGGCACCCCCGGCTCCAGAGGTACGGCCCGGTCCATACCCTCGCGCCGGGTGGTGTTGAGTATACCCTTGGTCACCAGCACCTGGGTGCCGTCGGGGGCCACCTCCAGCAGGCGCACTGCCACCGGGATCACCGGCACATCGGCGCTGATCCAGAAGGAGAAGGTGGGATTGCCCAGGATACACAGGTCCTTCTTGAGCGGGGCGGAGAGGAAGTTGAGCGCCAGGGCCGCATCGGCGCGCTGATCCCCGGCCAGGGTGAAAGGCACCCCCGCATCCCAGATCCCCCCATTGCGGCTGGCGGCAGGCAAATAGGGCACCGAGGCCGACCCGGTCTTTTTCGCCGGCACCGCCTCCATCTTCCCCTCTCCCAGATGGAAGACCTGCCCCTCCGCCGTGGGCAGATCACCGGCCATACGCCACCTGCCCGCGATCAGGGTGCGGTCCTGCACCGGTGGCTCGTACTCCTGCTCGTAGAGCTGCACCGCCGGCTCCCGCTCCACCCCGTTGTCTAGATCCTTGAGCCAGTGATCCCACCAGCGCAACAACTCGAAGCAGATGTCGAGGCGCGGGCCGCAGTGGGAGCGATCCGGGTAGGTATGGGACCAGGGGCCGATGAGCAGCTTCTTGGGGGCCTGCAGGGCGCGGAAGACCCGCAGGGGCGGGTTGGGGTACCCGTCGTGCCAGCCGCCGATCAGCAGCGAGGCCGCCTTGATCCGGTCGTAGTGGCCGGCGATGGAGCCCACGGCCCAGTACTCATCCTCCAACTGGTGCTCGATCCACTTGAGCAGATACGGTTCGCTCTCCTCAAGCCGCTGGCGCCACAGCCCGCTCCACTGGGCACCCACCGCCTCCTTGAAGGGCGGCAGGGCATTCATCGCCACCATGCTCAGGCCGTAGGTGAGCATATCGTAGTAGCCGCGCAGGCAGCCGCCCTTGTAGTGGCAGTCATCGGTGTAGCGGCGGTCGGTGAAATACGCCGGGGCGATGGCCTTGAGCGAGGGCGGGGCCAGGGCCGCCACCTGCAGGGTGTTGAAACCGCTGTATGAGGAACCCAGCTGCCCCACCCGCCCGCTGGACCAGGGCTGGCTGGCCAGCCATTCGACCGCGTCGTACCCGTCCTGGGTCTCCTCCACCATGTACTCGTCCCGGCTCACCCCCTGCGAGTTGCCGGTGCCGCGCACGTTGAGATAGGCAAAGACATAGCCGCGCCGGGCGAAATACAGGGCCATGGGGCTGGCGGTCCCGTCGGCGCCGCTGCGGTACGGGTCGTACCAGACCAGCACCGGGAAACGGCCTGGAGCCGTGGGCCGGGTGAGGGTGGCGCCCAGTTCCAGGCCGCTGCGGGTGGGCACGCGGCAGGTGTTGGTGGTCTGGGTCGCGTATTGGGCCGGGGAGCAGACTGCGCGTTGGGCGGGAGGCATGGGAATATGCTCCTGATGGTAGACTTGTGCCGGGCCGGGTGATATCTCTTAAATTATACGCCTTAGAGCAGCGCAGCTACGGGTGTCCACCACGCACAGGAGACTTGGCAATGGCACAGCTCGGCTACGACGATACCCCCTTCCTTCCCGGCGGCAAATGGCGGGTGCACGACAGCACCCGACCCCAGCCCCGCATCATCACCCCCGGCACCGCCAGCACCCAGGACCAGGCCGGCGCCCCGCCTTCGGACGCGGTGGTGCTCTTCGGCGGCAAGGACCTGTCCGGCTGGCTCAGCGTCAAGGACAAGGGCCCGGCCAAATGGAAGGTCGAACACGGTTACGCCGAGGTGGTCCCCGGCACCGGCGACATCGAGAGTAAGGAGCACTTCGGCGACTGCCAGCTCCACCTCGAATTCGCCTGCCCCAGCGTGGTCAAGGGCGACAGCCAGGGCCGCGGCAACAGCGGGGTCTTTTTGCTGGGCCGCTACGAGATCCAGGTGCTCGACGGGTACCAGAACCCCACCTACGCCGACGGCATCACCGCTTCCATCTACGGCCAGTACCCGCCCCTGGTCAACGCCTGCCGCGCTCCGGGCCAGTGGCAGACCTACGACGCGGTCTTCATCGCCCCGCGCTTCGAGGGCAGCAAACTCATCAGCCCTTCTTCGCTGACCCTCTTCCACAACGGCGTGGTGGTGCATCACCATCAGGATACCCTGGGGCCCACCGGCCACCGCAGCCTGTCCAACTACGACGAGCCCCATCCCTCCACCGGCCCGCTCAAACTGCAAGATCACGGCGACCTGGTGCGCTACCGCAACATCTGGTACCGCCCCTTCAGCAACCAGGCCTGAGAGGAGAAGATCCATGAGTCAGAAGAAGTACACGGCGGCCATTGCCGGCTGCGGCTCCATCGCCCACGCCCACATGAGCGGGTACGAAAACGCCGGCATCGAGGTCATTGCCTGCGCCGACCCCCTGCCCATCGCCCGCGGCGAGTACCAGGAGCGCTACGGCATCCCCCAGGGTTTTGCCACCGTCACCGAGATGATGGCCAAGGCCAAGCCAGATCTGGTCAGCGTCTGCACCTGGCACCCCGACCACCCGGCCCCGGCCATCGACGCGGCCAAAGGCGGCGCCAAAGGGGTGATCTGCGAAAAACCCATGGCCATCAGCACCGGCCTGGCCAAGAGCATGATCGCGGCGGCCGAGGCCAGCGGCACCAAGCTGGTCATCAGCCACCAGCGGCGCTTCACCCCCGGCTGGGAGAAGGGCCGCGAGTTGGTGCAGGGCGGGGCCATCGGCAAGCCGCTGTGGGTCAACTGCAAGGTGATCAACGGCCTGCTCAACTGTGGCACCCACGCCATCGACGGGGCGCGCTTCGTGCTGGGCGACCCCAAGGCCGAGTGGGTGATGGGCGCGGTGAGCCGCTACTCCGAGCGCTTCGAGCGGGCCACCCCCATCGAGGACGCCTGTATGGCCCTGGTGCAGCTGGAGGGCGGGCTGCAATTGTTCATCCAGTCCGACCTCTACATCGAGCCCGAGAGCGGCGACGGGGCCAGCCGTTTCCAGATCCGCGGCAACGAGGGCATCATCGATGTGTGCGTCGACCGAGTGCGGCTCTTCCACAGCGGCAGCGGCTGGGAGGAGGTGCCGCTGCGGGTGCCGGCCAGCGAAGTGCGGGTGGCCGGCGGCCCGACCAACGGCAACCTGGTCCGCGAGCTGATCGCCTGGATCGAGGGCGGTCCCCAGCACCGGGGCGCCGGCCCCACGGCCTTCGCCACCGTCGAGATCATGATGGCCCTCTACGAATCGGCGCGGCGCCACCACGTCATCCACCTGCCCCTCAAAGAAGAGGCCAACCCCCTGGCGCAGATGATCGCCGAAGGCGGGCTACCCCCCGACAAGCCGGGCCGCTACGATATCCGCGAGTTCCTGCGCCGCGACTGGCTCGACCAGGACAAGTACCAGCAGTTGAGGGCCCAGGGCCTCAAACACCAGGAAGCCCAGGACCAGCTAAAGAAGCAGGCCTGAGTCCCGGAGCACCCTTCAACCAGGCGCGGGCGTATCGGCCTGCGCCTGGTTTTTTCTTCCCCGAGAGGAGCGCCCCCGATGCCCTGGAAGATCAACCTGGACGAGGTCCCCAAGCAGCACCAGGTCTGGAACTGGGCAGGGGCCCAGTACGAGCGCACCCACCAGCACATCTCCGTGGCCCTGGGCAACACCAAGGAGAGTCCGCATCCCTTCGATGTGGAACTCACCCATGTGCCCCCCGGCGCCGCCCCCTGTCCGGTCCACTCCCATACCCGCTGGTGGGAGTTCTTCATCGTTGTCTCCGGCCAGGGGGAGATCAGCCGCAACGGAGAGCTTTTTGAAGTCGGCCCGGGCGACTGCTTCATCCAGCCCCCCAACACCCAACACCGCATCCGCAACCGCAGCCAGACCGAGGACCTCGTCTACTACGTGATCACCAACGAAGACCCCGCCAGCGAGACCACCAAACACCAGGTGTGAACACACTGCGGCGGGGGAGAGATCCTGGAGGCTCAGTCAGGGCCGAGGGAGTGCCCCGAAGGACGTCTCTGGGGGAGAGGCTGGGGGAAGGATCGCAGGGAGGGGATGAGGGGAAGCGTAGTTTAAGGAGCGAGGGGACGCAACGCCCCAACGGATGGGGCGTTGCGGGGACGGAGGGGGTGTGATGGGCGCGACACCATCTATCTGGTGTCGCGGATCCGGGACTACAGAGACGCCCGAAGTGGGCACCCCGCGGACCTGGCCCAGGAAAATACAGCCACAGTGACGCGAGCACAGGTACGCCTTGGAAAAGACCGGAACGAGTCATCCCCGACGCGTCATCACCGTCACCGAGAAAGGCAGCGCATGACCCAGACCCAGCCAGCTTTCTTCCAGCGCCTCGACGAGGTGCGGCTCCTGCTCAAGTCCGACCAGCCCCGCAAGTGGGTCTTCACCGGCGACAGCATCACCCACGGCGCCCTGCACACCTTTGGCTGGCGCGACTACGTCGAACTCTTCGGCGAGCGGGTGCGCTTCGAACTGGGCCGGGTGATGGATCTGGTGGTCAACAGCGCCATCAGCGGCCATACCACCCGCGATCTGCTCACCGGCTTCGACTGGCGCATCGGCCAGCTGCGCCCCGACGCGGTGCTGATCATGATCGGCATGAACGACTGCAGCGAGGGCCGGGGCATCTCCTGCGACGAGTTCGCCGGCAATCTCCGGCAACTGGCCAGCAGGATCCGCGATCTGGGCGCCATCCCCGTGCTGCAGACCACCTGCCCCATCCTGCCGGGCCAGGCCCCCGACCGCACCCCGCATTTCCCGGCGTACATGGACGCCATCCGCGCCGTGGCCGCCGACCAGGGGTTGCCCCTCATCGACCACGAGGCCTTCTGGCGCCAGCGCGCCGGCAGCCATTTCTACTGGATGAGCGACGCCTTCCACCCCAACGAGTGCGGCCACCGCGCCTTTGCCTTCTGTTTGTACGAGGCCCTGGGCATCTTCGACCCGGCCAGCCATTCGTGCCGGCTGCACCTGCCCTGAGGCCGGGGCCTCACTCCACCAGCGTCCGCCATTCCAGGCTTTTGCCGTCCGTGTGCAGCACCACCGCCCCACGCTGATCGGTGCGCCGCACCTGCACCCCTTGCTTTTCGTACCGCGCCATCACCTTCGGCGATGGGTGATGGAATTTGTTGTGCTTCCACACCGACACCACCTCCACCCAGGGCTGCACCGCCACGACGAAGGCCGAATCCGAAGAGGTGGGCGAGCCGTGGTGCGGCACCTTGAGCACCTCGCAGCGCAGGCGCTCGCCCCAGCCCAGGAGCGCGGCCTCGGCATCGTCCTCGGCGTCGCCGGCAAAGAGCAGATCCACCTCCCCGTAGCTGAGCCGGAGGACCACCGAGCCGTTGTTGAAACCGCCGGCCGGCTCCTGCTCGCTGCCGCTGACGAATCCTGGCCCCGGGTGGAGGACCAATCCCCCCACCCCGCCCAGGCCGGCGAGACTATCGCCGGCCGCCAGGGCGCGGTAGTCGATGCCCTTCTCCCGCACCAACTCCCGCAGCCGCCGCGCCGTCCAGGTATCGCAGGCCTGGCCGTTGTCCAGGTAGTGCGCCACCTCCACCCCTTCCAGCACCGCGATCAGCCCGCCGATGTGGTCGTTGTGCGGGTGTGAGGCCACCACTGCCTCCAGCCGGTCGATGCCCAGATGCCGCAGCACCGGCAGGATCACCCGCTCGCCCTGGTCGAAGTCCGGACTGCGTTCCCCCCCGTCGATGAGCAGGGCCCGGCCGTCGGGCAGCCGCACCAGGGCCGCGTCCCCCTGCCCCACATCCAGAAAGAAAACCTCCAACTCCGGGGTGCGCAGCAGCGGCGCCCACACCGCGCAATTGCCCCACACCAGCGCGGTGTAGAGGGCGATCTTTCGCGCCGCCGGCTTCTGGGCAAAAGCCAGACAGAGGCAGAGCAGCACCCAGCATACCAGCGCCACCACTCCTGGCCGGGCCAGGCACACCGAGGCGTACGGCAACCCCGCAAAGAAATCCACCAGCCCGATGGCCAGCCTGAGCACCAGGTAATTGCTGCCGTTGAAGGCCGTGGCCAGCAGGGGCAGCCACCAGCCGGTGAGCCCAGCCAGCATACCCAGGGCCAGGGCCAGGTTCAGCAGGGGCAGGACCGCCAGGTTGGCGAGCAGGGAGATGGGCGAGAACTGGTTGAAGTGCCAGGCGAGCAGCGGGGCCGTGCCGGCCTGGGCGGCCAGGCAGGCGCACAGGGGCATCAGGACCCACTCGCCCGCCCAGGGGTGGGTGCGCCACGCGGCAGGGAAAAAGGCGGCGATGGGCCGGCTCAGGGCCACCAGCGAGAGGGTGGCGACAAAGGAGAGCTGGAAACTGAGGCTCAGCAGGCTGGCCGGCTGCCACCCCAGGATGATCAGGGCCGCCAGGCCCAGGCCGTTGTACACCTCGCCGGGCCGCTGCCACAGACGGCCCAGCAAGAGGGCCCCGGCCATCAGCCCGGCGCGCACCACCGGGGCCTGCAATCCGGTCACCAGGGCGAAGAGGGCCACCACCACCAGGGTCAGCACCAGGGCCAGGCGCTCGGGGATACGGCAGAGTTTGAAGGTGGTCAGGAAGAAGAGCACCACCAGGGCCACGTTCAGGCCGCTGACCACCAGGGCATGGGTCAATCCCGTGAGGCGGAAGTCCTGGCGCAACTCGTCGGGCAGGGCGTGTTTCTCCCCCAGCAGCACCCCCAACAGCAGACCGGCCGGCCCACCGGACAGATTGCGGGTGATGCTCTGCTCCACGGCATGGCGCACCGGCAGCACCACCCACTCGAAGAGCCAGGGGCCGGGGCGTTTGTCGCTGGCCACCACCTGCTCTGGCCGGCGCAGGGCCAGCAGGAAATGGATCGACTCCTGCTCGAGATAAGCGCGGTAGTCGAAGGCCCCCGGGTTGCGCGCCGGCAAGGGCCGCTGCAGCTGGCCCCGAAGCGTGAGGCGGTCGCCCAGGTCGGCGTGCAGGTCCAACCCCTTGGCCGTGACCAGCACCTGGCCCGAGACCGGGCGGCAGAGGCTGTCGATACACGCCTCCTCCAGGTCAAAGGCGAAACGAGTGCGGCCCTGGTGGCGTTCCGGCTCCTCGGCCACGATGCCAGTGAAGAGCCCCTCTCGATCCTCGGCGCCAGCGCGCAGGATGTGATCTGCGGGCCACAGTGCTGTGCAGGTGGCGAAACGCACAGCTCCAAGCGCGACCAACAGCAGCGCCAGCAGCAGATTGCCGGCCAGCGGGTAGCGGGCGCGCAGCAGCAGGACCGCCAGCAGCAGGAAACATACCGCGGCAAAGAGCGGCAGCACCGGCAGTCTGGCAAACGCCGCCAGCAGGATACCGGCGGCAAAACCCAGGGCGCTCCAGGCAGCGGGCCGGCGGGGGCCGGGAAGGGAGGGCAGCACAGGCATGACCTGCCGGGATGCAAAACCCGTTCCCGTTCGACGCGCGCGGCCGCAGAGGCTATATTATCCCAAAAACATAGGAGTACCGATGGACCAACTGACCGGCAAACAACGGCGCTACCTGCGCGGCCTGGCCAACCAGCTCAAGGCCACCGTATACCTGGGCAAAGAGGGCATCTCCAGGGCGGTGAAGGGCGCCGTCGAGGAGGCGTACGCCAACCACGAACTGCTCAAGATCCGGCTGGAGAAGGGCTGCCCCATCGAGCGGCACGAGGCCGGCCGGCTGCTGGCCGAGGCCACGGGCTCGCATCTGGTGCAGGTCCTGGGCCACACCCTGCTGATCTACCGCCCCCACCCCGAGGAGCCCGTGCTGCAGCTGCCCGATTGAGAGGACGCCCATGGCCTACGAGCAGCAACTAGTCCCTTCCCGCCTCAACCCCGACCTGAACCCCGAGCAACAGCGCGAGGTGGAGTTCTTCCGCCACTGGGGTTATCTGGTGGTGGAACAGGCCATCACCCCGGCGCAAGTGGCCCTGCTGCGCCAGGCCCTCGACGAGGTCGTGGCCCGGCAGCAGAGCGAGTTCACCCACCAACTGCTCGAGCAGGACGACCGCTTCGCCTTCCTCATCGACCACCAGCCCGTGCTCTCCCGCATCCGCGCCATCCTGGGCAACTGCATCCAGCTGCACAGCGCCACCGCGCGGGTGACCAGCCCCGGACAACCCGACCAGGACTGGCACCGCGACGGGCCCTGGCCCATGGATTTTGCGGGCACCCCGTACGGCAGCCTGCCCGGCCAGATCAACTGCGCCTATTTCCTCGACGACCTGACCCCCGAGAATGGGCCCAACATGATCGTGCCCGGCAGCCACCGCGTGCCCTTCCGCCCGCCCCTGGGCCATCCCACCTTCCCCGACGAGAAACAGGTCTTTGCCAAGGCAGGGGATGTGGTGATGTTCGACGGGTGGCTCTACCACCGGGGCGGGGCCAACAACTCCTGGGCACCCCGGCGCGGTTGTTTCATGTGTTACCAGAACGCCTGGATGAAATCCCGCGAGCCCTTCGACGGACCTCGCGTCAAGAAGCTGCGCGAGGAAGGCCCGCCCGAGCGCCAGATGCTGCTAGGTGGGGTGGGGCCGTGGTAGGAGGTTCCCGATGAACTACGACCTGCTGCTCAAAGGCGGCACCCTCGTCGATCCGGCCCAGGGCATCCACGCCCGCCGCGACGTGGCCTTTGCCGAGGGGAACGTGGCTGCCGTGGGTGAAAACCTGGCCAGCGCCGAGGCCCGCCAGACCCTCGACGCCACTGGCCGCATCGTTGCTCCCGGCATGATCGACCTGCACGTACACGTCTTCTGGGGGGTCAGCCATCTGGGCATCGAACCCGACCCCACCTGCCTGGCCAGAGGCGCCACCACCGTGGTCGACGCCGGCTCGGCCGGGGCCGACACCTTCCCCGGCTTCCGCAAGTACGTGATCGAGGTCAGCGCCACCCGCATCCTCGCCCAGCTCAACATCTCCTCCCAGGGCATGCTCACCCCCCATATCGGCGAGTTCGAATTGCCCGAGTACGCCGACGTGGGCCGGGCCTGCGCCATGATCGAGCAGCACCGCGATCTGATCCTGGGGGTGAAGGTGCGGCTGACCCGACACAGCATCGCCAGCAAACGCGCCGGCCTGTTGCCCCTGCACCGGGCCCGCGAAGCGGCCGACGCGGCCGGCCTGCCCATCATGGTGCACCCGCAGGACGCCTGGTGCGACTCCATCGACGAGATCCTGGTCCACCTGCGCCGGGGGGACATCCTCACCCACACCTTCCACGGTATGCGGGGCGGCATCCTCGATGAGGGCGGGCAGGTGCGCGATTCGGTGCGGGCGGCGATGGCGCGGGGGGTGATCTTCGACGTGGGCCACGGGGCCGGCTCCTTCAGCTGGGAGGTGGCCGAAGGCGCCCTGGCCCAGGGGGTGTTGCCCCAGACCATCTCCTCGGATCTCCACGTCTACAACGTCAACGGCCCGGTCTACGACCTGGCCTCGGTGGTGGGCAAGTTCCTGCACCTGGGTCTGTCGCTCGACGAAGCCCTGTCCAGAGTGACCGCCGCCCCGGCCCGGATCATCCATCTGGCCGATCAGATCGGCACCCTCAAGGTGGGCGCCTGGGGCGATGCCGTGGTCTTCGAGCTGCGCGAAGGGAGTTTCGAGCTGGTGGATTCCCAGGGGCAGGCGCGCACTGGAAGGCAACAACTGGTTCCAGTAGCGGTGGTCAAAGGTGGGCGGATATACCGGCAGAACTGAAGGTCCTGGGATAAGAGGGGCATTCCCGACCCGACATTCTCAGCCAGCTACAACTTCACCACCAGCAGGTGCACCTTCCCCTCCAGCGACATCTTCCACCACACCAGCGAAGGATCGGCATCGAGGTTTTCCCTGAAGGCCCGGTAATCCGGATCGGTCTCCCACCGCCCCTCCTCCTCCACACCCCAGCCATCCACAAAGATCAACCCGCCCGGACGCAACTTGCCCTTCACCACATCCAGCGCCGGCAGAAAAGGGGGAATCCCGTAATCCACCAGCACCAGATCCAGCGGTGAAGGCAGGGATGCGGCAAACTCCACCCCGTCGCAAGTAAAAAGTTCGACCACCGCGCTCAGGCCAGCGGCCTCCAGATTGCGGCAGGCCCAGGCGGTCTTTTCGGGCACCCTGTCCACCGTGAACACCCGGCCGCCCATGCGTTTGGCTGCCGCTGCCAGGTGGATGGTGGAGTATCCGGCCGAGGTGCCGAACTCGGCGACCACCCGGCTGCGGGTCTGCAGGACCATCATACCCAGGAACTCGGCCACCCCTTGCCGCAACGCCTTCATCCGCATGGGGTCAGTCGATCCGGCCTGCCGTTCCGCCAGATCGCGGGCCTTCAGGTCGTGCAGAAACTGGCGCTGGGTCGGGGAGAAGAGCTCGGAAAGATACACGGCAGCCACCGCCTTTCGCTGGGGATTTGCGGCGAGGAGATCAGTAGTAGATCAATATCTAGGGGAAGTGGAACAGTCGCCACCCCAACTTTCCCGGGCGCAGCTTTTTCCGAACACCCTGACCCGAATTCACATCTAACTGAGTGGACGTCCTGCTTCCATCCTTCCTGTTTCACCACCGCATCCTCTCACTGGAGGAGGTGTAATGGACCTCAGCGAAAAGTGGCTCCTCAGGCGGATCAGAGCCGGCGACCGCCAAGCCTGCACCGACCTCGTCGACAAACACTACCAGCAGGTGTACTGGTACCTGCTGGACCTGAGCAAGAACCAGGAGCAGGCCGCCGACCTGACCCAGGACACCTTTGCCAAAGCCTGGCAGGCCCTGTCCGCCTTCAGGGGGGAATCCTCCTTCAGGACCTGGTTCTTTGCGATTGCGCGCAACGAATTCCTGCTCCAGCTCCGCACCCAGGGCAGAGCCCCGGAACTGGCTGAGTACCTCGACCTCGAAATCCTCCCGGACCCAGCGCCCTCTGCAGAAGAGAACTACTCCAGCAGCGACCTGGCCCAACAGGTCTGGGAACAGGTACAACGACTGCCGGGGAAGTACCGAGAAGTGATTGTCCTGCACTACTTTTCCCGGTTGAGTCTTCGGGAGGTTGCAGCGGTGTTGGGAATACCGCCGGGCACCGCGAAATCGCGGGTCAATCAGGCATTCGTATTGCTTAAAGAACAATTAGAGACCAAGGAGGTTGGCCGTGAAGACTACTCAGTTGCAGAAAATCCTGCGCGCAGCGCACCCCAGGAAGGTGCCTGCTGACCTCAGAGAGCGATTGGTCGCTGCCATCCCCGAGCATCTAGCCCCTCTTGCCGAGCCGCAGGTCAGATGGAACAAGCCGCGCTGGGCCTACGGCGCGGTGGCTGCCTCCCTGCTGGTCACGGCCCTGCACCTTGGTGGTTTGATCCCGTGGCCAGGGAAACAAGTCAGCAGAACTGCCCGCACCTCCTTTAGCCTGGTGCCGGCAGCCTTTGCCAGCGTGGTCGACAACCTCAAAAACACCGGGGCGTTCATCCTCAAACTAGACATGCGCGCCCCAGGGTCGGAGAACTTCGAGGCCATCGACCCGGAAGCGCCTTTTGCTCCAGTCCAAATCTGGCTTGAACGCCCCTCCGCTCGTTTCGCCAAAGGGCGGATGCGGGTGGAGAAGCCAGAGCGGTGGGTCGTCTTCGACGGCCAGGCTACCCTCTTCTATATAACCAATGCCCAGCTCAATACCGCAGATGCCAAGATCTACCCGGGTGGTCGCATCGACCAGCAGTTGGCCGACCCGGCCCGCTGGCTGGAAGAGTACGCCCCCAGCAACTCGGCCCAGGTGCGCATCGATACCCTGAAAGGGCTGGAGGGCCGCATCCTCACCCGTCTGTCCGTGCAGGAGGAGGGGATCGAAACCGCCGAGGGCTGGCATCCCGTGTTCTATGACCAGTTCGCCCGCAGGACGGTGATCTCTTGGGATGCGCAGACCAGGCAATTGGTGGACCTGGAGAAGTACGTCCAGCACCAGGGCCGCGAGGTGCTGGTGGCCAAACTGCGGTCCATCGAGTTCCGGGAGAGCCTGGAGGACAGTCTGTTCTCACAAGCCCTGCCGGCCGGCACGCACGTCATGGGGGTGGCTGATCCGACCAATCAACGCTACGCCGAACTGGGACCGGTCGAGGTGGCACGGAAGCTCTTTCAGGCGTGGCAGGAGGAGGATTGGGATACGGCGCGGCTGTTCTGCGAGAGCGACCTCATCGTCACCTATATGCGCCTTAACAAGCTGAAGAGTTACCGGATCACCGGGCAGCCCTTCAAGTTCATCCCGATCTACCCGGGCTACCAGGTGCCCTACGAACTGGTCTTCGAGAGTGGCGAAGTCAAGAAGTTCGCGCTGGCGCTGCGCAACGACAACGAGATGAAGCGCTATATCTGGGATGGGGGTATATAAAGGGCGGGTTTTCTAGCGCTCCTCTTTTATCGATTGAAGGAGGCAACCATGAAATCTCCAGAGAAAGAAGCACACCCGACAGCGTTCTGGCCAAGGTTGGCCGCGATCTGGATCGATACGCTCGTGGTCTGTGGCTTCACGTACCTGGGGGTGATTACCGCGCGCCTGTTTGCCATTTACGTCCCCTTTGAGTTGGTCGCGGTAGTACTAGCTGTCGTTTACTCTGCCCTGCTCCTTGGGTGGAAAGGGCAGACGGTCGGCAAGTGGGTCTGTGGGTTGGTGGTCCAGGGGAAAAACGGCACGCCTATTGGGTACCGCAGCGCTTTTCTCCGGGAGTTTGTCGGCAAACTCCTCATGGGTCTTGGTGTTCCAATAGGACTGACCTGGCTTCTTGCGCGCCCAACGGGACCGGGGAACGATGGCGCAGGAAGGGTGCTCCTAATTCCTCTCATTTTCGTCATCGGATACCTCGTCCATTTGTTGTGGATCAAAAGGACTTGGTACGATCATCTCGCGCATACGGTTGTCGGTCGGGATCACCAGCCCCCCCGAGGGGCGCCCGTTGTGCTTGCACTCGTACTCAGTGTCAGCGGAATAGCGATTGTACTTAAGGCCGCAGAAGTTGCATCTGACGACAACACCTACCGTGAGGCATCGCCCTACAGCCTCGCTCCGACCCCCTACGACGATCGGGCTCCCGCTGCGCTCAGGGAGGTTTCTTCCATAACCACGGGTGAGGATTCGACGTTCGTTCAGTGGCTGGCCGCGCACGGCAAGAACCCGGTGGATTACTCGGTAGACGTAGCGTCGCAACATCAGGTGACGATCTTTGGCGAGACCCATGAGAACCGCGGGCAGGTGTCCTTTCTCCACAAGATCATCCCTGCACTGTACCACCGGGCGGGGGTCAGATGTCTGGCCATGGAGGTCTGCACTCGGGAAGACAACGAAGATATCAACCGGTTGATCACCGCGCCGGTCTACGACCCAGACCTTGCCCTGCGCATAGGCCGGCACTCACCGTGGCAGACGTGGGGTTTCAAAGAGTACTGGGGTACCTTCGAGACGGTCTGGCAGCTAAACAGAGATCTTGCTGACGGGCAGCAGAAGATGCGAATCGTCGGCATAGACCGCCAGTGGGATGGACCCTCCATTGCCCTGGTATTTAGCAGCGGAATCGATGGGGTGAAGGCGCCTTTCTGGGAGAAGTTGCGGGTATTTCGCGCCCTTGCAACGCTTCCCACATCATTAGCGTTTCGTGATGAGTTGATGGCGAGGGAAGTAGAAAAGGAAATTATCGAGAGAGGAGAGCGAGGGATCGTTTGGGTTGGTGGGCATCACGCCTTCACCCATTACAAACAGCCGTACGGGAAAGGGCGAATGGCCTACATCCTACACCAAAAATACGGCGACAAGGTTTTTCAAGTGTCCCTACAAGCATTGGATATTTCACCAACGTTCTCATTTAAGTTCCCAAAACCCGGCTACCAAGGACCAGAGCCAACGATAAACGAGTTTATCGAGCGCATCATGGCAGTGCGCGGACAGACCCCGGTGGGGTTTGATATCGCGGGTTCTCCCTTTGCTACTTTGCGGGATAGTACGAGTTACTACTACCACTCGCAGTCCAGCGTAGACCTTGCAGATTTCACGAGCGGGTATATCTACCTGGAGCCCACAGCAGCATTCCAGAAATGTCAATGGGCTGAAGGATACATCACGTCGGAAATGTATGCCAGAAATAAGCCTTTCGGGTCTACTAGCTTTTCAGTGGGTGGTTTTGGCCTCACTTCAGGGGTCCGGGATGAATGAAGTGAGGACCTTGAGCATGAGGTAGCGCTGATCTTTGATGCCGAAAGCCCGTCGCTGGATAGCGCGGGTCTTGTTGTTGAGACCTTCCATGAAACCCAGCGAGACCTTGTTGTCGGGGTGGCAGTAGGCAACGATGCCCTCCCAATGCCGTTCGACCATGGCGGCGAATTTCTCGAAGGGCTCCAAGCGCTGCCATTTGAGTTGGGCCTTCCAGTGGTCGAAGAAGGTGCGGGCACAGGCCGGGTAGCGGTAGTCCCACAATTGCCCGAAGCTCTCCTTGAGCAAGTAGGCTTTGTGCAGCCGTCGATTGGCCTTGAGCAACAACGCCAAGGAGCGCCGCCCATCGGCATCGAGATTGGCCCGATGAGACAACAGGGTGTAACGCTGCCCCTTGATGAATTTGCGCTCCTTCTCGTTGACCCGCTGGTATTCCCGACGCCGCACCTCGTCCAGGGCATCGGACAGATGAGCCATCACATGAAACTTGTCGAAGACGATCCGGGCATTGGGTGCATGGGCGAGGGTAGCGTTGCGAAAGGGTTTCCACATGTCCATCACCGCCAGTCGAATCTGGGTACAGCGCCGGGGTCCCAGCGAGAGGAAGAATTGCTCCAAGTCCTCTTTGGCCCGACCCGGCGAGGTACTCATCCACACCGGTCGATGTCGATCCAGATCGGCGACGGTGATCGCGTAGGTGTGCCCCTTCTTGATCGACACCTCATCGACCCCGATCGCCCGCAACCGTTGGGCCGGGGGGTGCTTGGCCAGCAACTCCTCCATGTAGGCCTGGTCCAGGCGGCGGACCTGAACCCAGGACAATTGGTGCATCGCCGCGACGCGGGTTTCGGACAACTCCCGACATTGGCGACCGATCTCCTGGGCGAAGCGGCGGGTGAAGCGGCGGCTGTTCGACAGCCACGCCAACTGCTCCCGTCTCACCCCGCACGCCGGGCAGGACACCCGCCGATACTCGAAGTCCAGAAAGATGCGGGTGTCGCCGCTAGCCAGATCGCGCACCCGGTGGGTCCGGCAGTCGTAAAACGAACGGCATCGCCGTCCGCACCCGGAGCAGACGCTTTTTTTTGCCGCCGAACCAGGGCCACCACCCGCGCGTGGGGATCCCCTTTGACGCCGCTCTTGAAGCGGGCACCGGCCTGGAAACCAGGGAAACTATACAGCGCGCGAAAGCAGGTCTTGGTCTTCATACCAAGACCCTACAGACCTCAAGGTAATCGTGTCAAGTTTTTTACCCCTCTTCTCCGAGGGAAAATAGCCTTTTTTGATCCATTGGAAAGCTAGTAGAGCCAGCCTTTCTACGAAGGGAAATTGGCTGCGTCTATGATCACCTTTCACAATGCAGAGGAAATGAACGCGGCAATGGTCAAAGAGCAGAGCAAGCCTAATGGTCAAGGAGATGAGTAATCCTTGACGCTTAGCCGGGGAGTCGGCTGGGTGCAGGTGTGCGCCGGAAGTTGGGGAGGATGGCTGGCAGGGGCGGTTGAAGACTCGTTGACCCTGCTGATCACTGGTGGCAATCACCCTCCACTATACCGGGGGAACGCCTCTTGCCGATGAAGGCGGCCCTTCCTGGGCCACTCTTAATGGAAGAGAAAAGACAATGGGTGCGATATTACGGAAGATCACAAAGCTTATTCTCAAGGTGGTTGGCGGTTTGGCAGGTGTGATCGTGTTTCTGCTTGTGATCTACGCCATCTTTAATACGCCCTTTGCCGCGAAGTACAAAAAGCCTTCGGACGTTGAGATGCATGGGTACCTCGATTACCTCGATACCCATGTCTCAGATCCACTCCAGTTCGTTGGCGAGAAGTTTGATAGGTATGATGTAGTCCTCGTAGGAGAAATGCACCGTAGGAAGCAAGATGTGGAGTTCGTAAAGACGCTCATTCCCTACCTCTATAGCCAGAAAGGGGTCACAGTCATAGGATGGGAATTTGGGGCTTCAGACTTTCAAAGCGAGGTTGATTCGTTGGTCAACGCACCAGAATTCGATGAGAAAAAAGCTATCGAGTTGATGCGTCGCTCCTTTTGGGAGTGGGACTTTCAACAGTATCTTGACATCTATCGTATTGTCTGGGAATTGAACAAGACCATTCCACCACAGAAGGAGAAGATTCGTTTTCTCCAGCTTGGATCGGATTTCAATGAACGGAAGTTGCGGTCACCGGACCCAGCAGTAAGCAGAGAGGAAGCGCAACGATATTTTTATGACAGAAAAATGGCAGACATCATCGAGCGCGAGGTGCTTCTCAAAGGAAAGAAGGCTCTATGGTACTCTGGCCTCCATCATGCACTTACTCGGTATCGGCAGCCGGGTGTATTCTTTAAGCACGCAGATTTGCGTGGAGGAAACGTCCTTTATGATAAATACCCAAGCCGTGTTTGTCTGGTCACCTTGCATCAACCTGTCCTTGGACGTTTGGCCCTCTGGGGAGAACTATTCCCTTTGCTTCGCCCCTTTTGTTGGAAGTTAAACTATCCTTGGGGGGGCGTGATCGACAAAGTATATGAACGGCGCAGGCACCCGTTTGCGTTTGACACGCTCGATTCTCCATTTGGGGAACTTGAGGATAACTACAGCTACTACTCCCTTGACCGCTGGGGGGCACTCAAGTTGAAGGATTTCTGTGATGGGTATGTCGTACTCTGTTCTTTTGAGGAAGCAGAGCCGGTAAACCCAATCAGGGATTGGGTTACTTCTCCAGCTGAGCTAGAGGAGGTGAAGGACAGGATGTCTCCCGAACATGCTGCAGAATTTCATGATATCCCTGTGTTCCTGGACTCTCTGGAAAGAGATATTCCTCAAACCATTAGGTGGGCACATGACGTGGATAAAGCTGGCTATTGAAAACGAAGCACCTCTTTGCCAGGGACGGCAAATGGGGCGTTCGGCAACATGGGGACGTTGGACTACAGGGGGGAAAGGCAGCCTTCTTTGAGGAGGTGGCATTCGGATGCTCAACAGTTTGAAGGGGAACCTGCGCTTCGTGTTGGCTTTCGCCGGCGCCTGCCTCGTCGGAGTCTACATCCACGAGATTGGGCACGCCGTTGCTGGTTGGGTGCAAGGGATTCCTGTTTTTCCCACCCCAGCCAAGGAGTATATCCTGCTTGACCAGGTGGAGTGGGATCAGGAGACCTGGATCTCGTTGGGAGGAGTCATCGGAACCGTGTTGGTGGTGTTGGGGACGCTCCTCTGGTACGTGCGAAGTAATCGATTCATCGCAGATGCAATTCTTGCAGGGGTGCTCCTAACACCCTGCCTGTACACGGTTCGTTTCCTGCTGGTCGGACGTGGGCACGACGCTTTGGAGTGGCAGGCGGCGCAAAGTGCACTAGGACTGGCCCCCGCTGGCCACGCGGTGGACCTGCTCTTTCTTGGCCTGTTGCTCGCAGGAATCGCTGTATGGATAGTCCGCAGACACTCCTCACTGCGGTTGTCGTCAGTCGTAAGGGTCCTTGGCCTGGTAGTGGGTGGGATCGCGTTGCTCGTTATACTTCAGACCACCAATAATGCCCTGTTCGACCAGTTTTTCCCGAAGACTACGACAATGGATGTGCCGGCAGGACTCGATCCGAGGTAGGATAGCGAGGGAGGGTTGGTCTGGCAAACCCGGAACCCTGGAACCCTCCTGAATTAGCGGAAGAGATGAGCACTCGTGCCTGCCCTGCGGGTTCGGCAACCCGAAGACGTTATACGACATGGGATAAAAGAAGGCTGGCATCCTTTCAGGTGGCCCCCGAAATAGGAGGAGGTTCTGGAAATGAGTGAGCACGGCGTAGATAGGGGATTGACACATATCGCGCTGACGGTTCGAAATTTACAGAAGAGTATTGAGTTCTACATGAAGTATGCGGGAATGTTGGTGGTCCACCAACGTGAAGATGTTCCCGGTAAAGGAGTTGCAGGGCTTTCAGATCTTACGCGATCATTCATGGTTACGTTGCTTACCTCAGATTACAAGGATCGCCTGAGTTGGCCTTCTCATCTTGGGGTTGCGGTATCAAGCCATGAGGAAGTTGAGCGGTTGGCTTCTCTCGCCCGAGAGGAAGGATGTCTTCAGGGAGGCCCTGAGCAAAGAGGGCCGAATGTGGGGTACATAGCCTGGGTAGCCGATCCAGATGGCAACACTATTGAAATCTCGCACGGCCAGCAGATTGACAGTAAGATCGCTGAATATCTAAAGACTCACTTTCCCAATAGGTCTGGGGCATGAATACTCTTGATCAGGGGTTCACGCATATTGCTATTCCCGTCAGTAACATAGATGCCAGTTTGGCGTTCTATCGCAAATATGCCCAGATGCGGCCTGTTCATCGTCGTGAGGGTGCCCCAGGAAAGGAAGTAGCGTGGATCACAGATGGAACCCGCCCATTCGTTATTGTTCTGATCGGCGGGAATGAAGTGCCGCATCCATTTAGTTGGCCGGCGCACATTGGCATCGCAGTTTCCTCGCGTGAAGAAGTCGATAGGCTAGCTGCTGAGGCCAAACGTGAAGGGTGTTTGGAGGGGGGACCAGAGCAACGAAGCGAGGTTGTTGGTTACATAGCATGGCTACACGACCCAGATGGTCATACTGTCGAAGTATCTTACGGGCAGAAAGTTGCCTTCACAGTTGAGGGTGAACCCCATGCACAACAATGAGCATTAGAGCTGTCATTCTGGCTGAAGGAAAATCCCACGTCGTATAACACCGGGTCGCCGGCTCCAGTCGCTTCGCTCCTTCCGCCCAGGCTTCAGGTTCGGCAACCCGAAACGTTATGCGAAAGCCCTATCCACAAAGAGGAACGGTTCCAGTCATGCCCTATTACACCGCTTACGAAAAACGATACGCTGCGCTCTATGCTCAAGGTGTGCAGTATTGGACTGCACATCCTGAAGAACTCCGTGTACTCAGAGAAGCGGTTGAGGTCTTCCTGGAGAAATGCCCCCTTCAGACAGCTACGACACGCCACTTCATCGAGTTTGGCTGTGGGGAAGGGTATGTGGGCGAGCTACTCGTATCCCAGGGCTACCGCTATACGGGGATTGATCTTGCAGCCTCGGCAATCGAGAAGGCCAGGGAGCGGTTGAAGCAGTTTGGTGACCAAGTAGAACTTTTGGTTGCAGACATCTTGGATCTCTCTTCGCTCCCCAGCGCTACCTTTGATGCAGGAATCGACATGGGTTGTCTTCACATGCTGGTCGTTGATGCAGATCGGTATCGCTACCTTCAGAACGCCAACAGAGTATTGAAGCCGGGTGCGCAGATGCTGTTCAGAGAAGCTTATCGTTCCGATGTGCCGGCAGAGATCGTGGAAAATTATGAAGCTTGGGTGAAGCGCACTGGGGTAGACGTTGAGACCCCTCAAGTGCGGGAGGCATGGCAGAATGGGAGGGGTATCGAAGTACATCTTCCGTGCTTTGCTGCCCGTGCCAGGAATGCAGAGCAATATCAACAGGAAATGGAAGAGGTAGGGTTTGAGTTTTTATGGAGTCAGATTTCCAAAGACGGTTTAGGAATGTCCTTTCACGTACGGAAGGTTTGAATAAGGGCCTTCGCGTAACACCGGGCCCCCCAGGTTAGCGCAGCGGCGGGAAGTGACCCCGGAGGCCTTTTCCGGGGAGTGAGGGAAACATCGGAAGGGTATTCCCGACCCGACCGATCCGCGCCTTGGGAAAAGCTGGAAAGGGCCGCTCCCCGACGCTATGTCGTCTCGCCACCCCAGGCCTGGGCGAAGAGTTCCAGCGAGCCGGGCGCGTATCCGGCGTAGTGGTTGTTGAAGAAGGCGTAGACCTCGATACCCGGGTGCTGGGTCAGCAGGGATTTCACTTCTGCGACCCAGCGCCCGGTTTCCTCGTTCCGGTCCCAGACCAGCTCATCCCAATGCCGCTCTTTGCGCCCGCTCTGGATCAGTTCGGCCACGTGTTCGTCCATGCCCTTGCGGTCGCCCAGGAAACGCAGGTAGAGAAACTCGGCGCTCACCGGATCGAGGCGGGTGCGCAGGGCCGCCAGGTCGGGCATGGTGTAGTAGCTGGTCAGAGCCAGGGCCACCCGGTGGTGGCGCAGCACCTCCACCAGTTCGGGGCGCACCCATTTGGCGTTGCGCACCTCCACGGCAAAACGCAACTGCGCGGTGGGCAGATGGGGCAGGAAGGCTTCGAGCCGGCGCCGGAACTGGTCGCCCGTCTCGTGTTCACCCGCGTCGCGGCCGCGGGCGATATACTCGAACTGCAGGAGCAGTGGCCCCAGCCGGTCTCCCAGCGGGCGCATCACCTGCAGGAACTCCTCCATCTCGCCCTGGCAATCGACCAGGGCTTTTTCGTGGGTGATGATGCGGGGGACCTTGGCGGCAAAACGAAAGTGCTCCGGGGTGCGGCGCAGCCATCCCTCCACGGCCCGCGCCGAGGGAATGCGGTACCAGGTGGAATCGATCTCCACCGCGCCGAAGACCTCGGCGTAGTGGGCGATATAGTCCTGGGACGGGCATCCCGGCGGATAGATCAGCCCCTCCCAGTCGGGATTGGTCCAACTGGTGGTGCCCAGGTACAGCTTGGCCGGCAGCCCGGCCTGCACCTGCCGCAGCCGCTCCGCATCGCGCAACTTGGGCAGCAGATGGGCGAAGAGATCCTGTTGGGTGGGCATGACACATCCACTCGATCTGCGGCGGGGAGATGACCCTGGAAGCCTTTCCCTGGGGAGTGGCGGGGCGGGGAAGGACGCGGGAGGGGATGAGGGGAGAGCGGAGCGATA
>JADZBP010000160.1 GCA_020852055.1 Candidatus Latescibacterota bacterium | reverse complement strand
GGTGGGGGTGTCGGTGACTTTGACCGTATGCGCCCCCTGCGACAGCTTGTTGGTGCCGAACACCGGCGGCCCGAACACCACCCCCACCACCCCGCCCTCGGCCCAGGCATCGAAGATCACCTCGTGGGTGTTCATCACCGATTCCAGATCCCGCATCACATCCATCCACAACTTCATCGCGCCACTCCTCTGCCCTTAGGGTGTTTGCCTGGTTAATTGGTAGTTAGAGTTCCTGCCAGATCCCTGTTTCGGGGTGCCACACACCTCGCGCCACCACCGGCTCGCCGGCCAGCTTTTGCCAGGCGCGGACGCCGGCCTCCAGCGCCGCCCTTTCGCTCTGCGTTTCATTCTGATAGTCCACAATCTTCCAGCCGCCGGCAACCCGAAATACCAGATCGAGGGTCCCGCGCACCCCGCCCTGCCCGTCCTCCGGGGCGGCGAACTGCACCTCGGTGTACGCCTCAGCCGCCACCTGCACCTCGGCCCACAGTGCCGAGGCGCGGAAGGTGGCCAGCACCTGCTCCAGCCGGCCGCGCTGGTCTGCGGGCAGGCCGGCCTCCCCGAGCATCTGCTCCAGATACTGCCCCGGCTCCTCCGGCAAGCGCCCTTCCACTATGGCCCCCAGGAGTTGGCAGACCAGACCCCCGTACCGGGACTGCTCGCCCGGGCAGGGCCAGGGCTGGCTGCTGGGTTGAGCGGCCCGGACCCAGCGCTCCCGGCGCTGCTGGGCCAGGGCGGCCCAATCCCAGACCACCGCTGGCGCCAGGTCCGGGCGGGGCACCTCATAGACCGGCAATGCCGGCACCCGCTCGAGAGCCGGGTACAGGGCGGCCCAGGGGCCGGCGTCGGTCTTGCCTTCGTAGCAGGAAACCACCAGCAGGTCGCGGGCGCGGGTGGCCGCCACGTAGAGCAGGCGCAACTCCTCGGCTGCGAGGAAACGCGCCTCCTCCCGGGCAGCCTCCTCCCAGCCGACCGGCTCGCCGATCACCTCGACGGCGTGGGGTCCCCGCGGCCGGGTGATCCGCCGGGAGAGGAAGGGCTGGGCCCCGGTACGGCTGACGTGGAATTCGACCTCGTGGCGGCCGGCGCTGGTGTCGCAGGGATCGGCCAGGCAGACCACCCGGGCCTGCAGGCCCTTGGCCTGGTGCAGGTTCATCAGCCGCACCACCCCGGACTGGCCGGCCTGCAGGGTCATCTCCTCCACCTTGTAGTCGGGGTCGTCGAGTAACTCGCGCAACTCGCGCAGGATCTGCACCCAGTGCAGCCCCTGCCCGGCCCACTGCCGCACCAGGGCCACCACCCGCAGCAGGCTGCCGGCCCGCGAGGACCCGGCCGGCCGCGTGGCGGCAAAGGGGCTCAGGCCCAGTTCGTCAATCAGGCGCACCCAGGCGGTGGCGGCGCTGTGGGATTCGAACCACCGCCGCCCCGCGAGGAGGCGGCCCAGGGCGCCCTCCAACCGCAGCCGCAGGGCCCCGTCCACGCCCTCGGGCAGGGGCTGGGTATGGTCGAAGATCCCGCCGGCTTTTTTGAAGGCATAGAACTCGTCGTCGCCCAGACCCACCAGCGGCCCGCGCAGGTATTTGACCAGGCTCAGGGCGTCCCGGGGGGCGGCGATGGCCTCGACCATCTCCACCAGCGCCTTCAGGTCCGCCGAACCGGAAAGACGGCTGCCGACGATATCGTACGGGATGCCCCGCGCCTCCAGCGCCCGGGCGTACCGGGGCAGACAGCTCGTAGTCCGGGTGAGGATCATGAAGTCGCCGGGGCCGACCCGCTCGCCCAGTACCTCGGGGGTGTTGAACTCGGTCTGTCCCGCCAGGACAGCGGCGATGAAGGCGGCGAGGGACTCGGCCTCCAGCGCGGCGACCTGGGCGCGGCGATGCCCCTTGAGCGCGGCGATGGGCAAGCGGCGCACCCCAACCGGGTCGCCCCCCTGGGTGCGGTGCGGCACCAGCGGGGCAAAAGAGGCCTGATAGGGCGGGGGCTGGGCCGCGAAGAGGGGGGCGAATACCTGGTTGAGCCAGGCACAGAGCGGGCCGGCGGCGCGGAAACTGGTATTGAGTTCCACCACCTGGCCGCCGCTCTGGGCCAGGCGCTGGCGCACCCGGGCGCAGGTTTCCACATCGGCGCGGCGGAAGCGGTAGATCGACTGTTTCTCGTCCCCCACCAGGAAGAGACTGCCGGGCCGGGGGTTGAGCCGGGTCCAGTCAGATTCGTCCGGGTCCGTGCCGGTCAGGTAGAACACCACCTGGGCCTGGATGGGGTCGGTGTCCTGGAACTCATCCACAAAAAGACTGTGGAAACGCTGTTGAAAGTGGCGGCGCACCTGCGGCTGATCGCGCAGCAGCAGGGCGGCCAACTCCAGGAGGTCCTGAAAGCTGAGCCGTCCCTGGCTGCGGCGCTGCCCGGCATAAAAACGCGCCGCCTCGTCCACCAAAGGCACCACCGCCGCGTACGCGTGCCGGCGCCACTGGGCCAGCACCGGCGCCAATACCTCTTCCTGCAAGGCGGGCAGCAACTCATCGCGCAGGGTCTTGGCAAAGGCCTCGTTGGGTTTCCAGGCCTTGAGGGTGACCTTCGGGTTGCCCGCAAGCAGGCGCAGGAGGGCCACCTGGTCGCCGGGGTGATGCAGATCGACGTTGTCGAGGAAGTGGCGGGCCCGGGTCAAGCTGGCAGCGGCAGGATCACCCCCGGTGCCCGCGGGCATCCAGGGCAGGGCCTGGTCCACCAATTCGCGCACCGCGGTCACGGCCGGGCCCAGATCCGGACAGGGTGCGGCCCCGCTCTTGAGCGGCAGGTCGCCAAAGGCACAGCGGGACGAAAAGAAGGGATAGAGGTCCTCGGCCTGCAGCCCCACCTCCTCCAGTTGCTGCCACCCCTCGTCCTCCCGCAGGTGGCCCTGCTGCACGAAGCGGTCCCAGGCCGCCCGGCGCAGCCGCCCCTCCTCCCGCTCCTCCAGTTCCGAGAAATCGGCCGGCAGGCCCGCCTCCAGCGGCCGCTCCCGCAGTAACTGGCCACAGAAGGAGTGGATGGTGCCGACAAAACAGCGGTCCAGCCGGTCCAGGGCGCGACGCGCCCGTTCCGCCTCTGGCCCACCCTGCCCGGCGGCGGTCTGCAGGCGGGCGGCGAAACGCGCCCGCATCTCGCCGGCGGCCTTGCGGGTGAAGGTGATGGCAGCCATCTGCTCCACCTCGCCCTGGCCCGTGCAGATCCAGGCGGCCATCCGCTCTACCAGTGCCTGGGTCTTGCCGGCTCCGGCTCCGGCCAGCACCATCAGATTCTGATGCAGGTCGCGGACGATGGCCCGGCGCGCCGCCTGATCCCCGAGTTCCTCAGCCATCGGCCCACTGCCTGAGCAACTCTGCGAGTCCCGGTTGGGCAGGGGCGGTTTCGGGGTCCACCTCCCCCGGCATCCGTTCCTCGCCGCCACAGAGGGAGGCGAAATCGCAGTGGAGGCACTGCCGCTCCTTCTGGAGATGGAAGAAGGCCCCCTGCTCCACCATCTCGACCACCGGCGCCAGGTAACGGGCGACCAGCTCCCGTTCTGGTGGCGGCGCGCTCAGCCGCCGCCCGTGCTCCCGGGCACCGACAAAAAAGTACCCGGCGCTGGTCACCCTACCTCCATGCTCCCGCTCGCGCAGGATCTCTTCGAGGGCATAGGCATAAAGCGCCCACTGGAGGTGGATGCCGCCCCGGAGCAGGTCCTCCCCCTCATAGGAGGTGCTCGCGCCGGTCTTGTAGTCCCAGATCTGATACCCTTCCCCTAGCCGATCGACCCGGTCGATGCGGCCCTGGAGCCGGAGTTGCAGGCGCTCGGACAAGGTCAGGACCACGCCTTCCCGGAAAGATGCTCCATCGTGCTCCCCCGCACCAAAACCCAGTTCGAACTCGACCCGGTCCACCTCCGGAATCCGGGACTCCACCCGCAGGAAGACCTGCGCCGAACGCTCGAGCCGCCGCAAATCCGCCCGCAGGGCGGCCTCGTGATGGACGGGGAGGCGCAGCTTCAGTTCCGCCACCAGTTCCCGGAGCAGCTCTTCCAGCAAGGGGCGGTGCGGGTCGATGGCCGGCCGCTCGCCGCGGTCCCGCAACACCGACAGGAACCGGTAGAAGAGCCGGTGAAGGGCCGAACCGAACTCGGCCGGGTCCAGCCAGCGACCGGGGTCCTCATCCCGCTCCGGTGGGCCCTCCAGTTCGAGCACATAGTGGAGGAAATAGCGGTAGGGGCAGCGCATCAAGGTTTCGAGACTGGAAGCCGAGCGGAGCAGCCGCCCGCCGTTGAGACGCAACTCCGGGGTTGGCTGGCCCAGCCAGCCCGAGAAGCGCCCCAATCCACCCTGCTCCCGCCGCCCCAGAGCATGCTCCCCTTCGGCCAACCAGGGGAATAAAACCTGCGCCTGGCCGGCCCCTCCGCTTCCCCGACACCCCGCCAGGAACCCCTCTCCCTGGTCCAGGGCCGCTGCCGGATCTGCCACCACCAGCGGGATCTGGGCGCAGGTATCGTGCTCCGCCAGGCGCAGGAGCAGTGGCGCCGGTGTGAGTTCCCGCCCATCCTGCAGTTCGCAGCGCTTGCTCACCAGGGTCACGGGCCCCCGGGCGCAGGCCAGCAACCGGGACAGTTGCCAGGCCTGTTCCGCCGGACCTTCGCGTTGCAGGGGTACCCCCAGTTGTTGGCGCTCTGCATCACTCAGGAGGGGGTCTTCGGTGGGTTTGCCTGGAAAAGCCCCCTCATCCATACCTATTATATAGAGATAGCTCCGCCCGGCATATCCCGCTCGCTCCAGCGGGCTGACCAGCAACCGCCCCTTTCCGGGCGCTCCACCACCCGGGAATACCGGAGCCGCCAGGCGTTCGAGCAGGCGCGGCGCCAGCCGCGAAGGGCGGTCAAGGACCTGCACCGCCGCCATGGATCGCAACCGATCCACCAGCAACCCGGCCACCTGGTGATCGTGCTCCCGAGACAGGGGCACATGCCCCTGCAGGAAGCGGACCCCTGCTTCAGCAAGGGCTCCGAGGGAGATCTCGCCCTCCTCCGGTCCCAGATCCCGCAGGGTATTCCAGAACAAACGCGCCCGGAGCACGGCTTCTGTTTTTTCCAGATCTTCATCCGGGAGCACATCCTCATGCTCCCCATCCTTCCTCCTCTGTGCCCGCGCCTGCCGGAGAAAGGGTGCCAGCAACTGGACCGGGCCAGTCTGTGGAGAGGCCCCGATCAGACCGGCCCGGCACAATTCCGCCATCTCGGCCGGGTCAAAGCCCGAGCCAACCCAGCGGTAGAACCCGGTGAGCGCCTGCCCAACCGGGCTGAGATAAGGCGGAAACCCCTGAACAGCATCGACTTCTATCTCCAACTGCTCCGCCAGGCTGTGCACCAGGCCCAGGTAGGGTTGCTCTGTCGTGTAGACCAGTTCCACCTGATCGAGGGGAATCGTTCCCTGGAGCATCTCCCGGAGCACGGCTCTGATTTCCGCTTCGGCACCTGCGGCATCCCAGATCCGGAGGCATGGCCCATTCTGCTTCGAGAGCGCCGGCAACTGTAACTTCGGCAACGCGGCAAACTGTGCTCCCGCACTCTGCACCGGCGGGAGGACCTCAGCGCCCTCCCAGGTGAAACGGCATCCGCCCACGCCCATACAGTGCTGGACGAACCGGCGCGAAAGCTCCGGGAGCATGGTTTCGTCAAAAAGCCCGAATACTCCTGTGCGGGGGCCCTCCAGGCCGGTGGCGAGGGCAAAAAGCTGGGCCTGGTCGTATCGCTGGTGCTGCCCCAGAGCCTGGATATAGCCGCGATAGAGGTCGGCCAGCGCGCGCAGACGCTCCCCTCCGGATGCCAGTGCCGCGAGTGCCTCGGGAGCTACGTTATTCAGGCGGAGGATGCGCAGGGTCTGTGTCAGGCCGCGCGCCAACCCCGGCGAGGGCCGATCGGCGCTGCCCAGGGCCCGGGTCCGGCCGGCAACCCCCAGGGCCTCCCATACCAGGAAGAACTCCTCGTCGGCGCTCAGCCGCCGCCAGCCTGCGGCCGCCAACTGCGGGCCAGCCCAGCGGGCCGCCCACTCCGCCGGAGTGACCAAGCGCAGATTGCCCCAGGTTCGCCCGCCCGCGGCCAGCGCCGCGGCCAGGTGCTGGCCGGCCTGGACCGAAGGCACAAAAACCACCTTGGGCGCGTGGGGGTGGGCCTGGCAGAAAGCCGTCAACGGGGCGAGGGGGTGGGAGGACATACACCTGAATATACCGGGCCGCCGGATCTACCTCCACCCCGCGCTCATCCTATTGCGCCGGCCGGCACCGGGGAATATCTTGCACACCACCCCCTTTCAGGATCGAGGATCCCATGACCGCCACTGCGAATCCGTCCCATCGGCTGCGCGCCGTACCCGGCTTCCGTGCCACCCATCCCGGCATCCAGATCGGCACCTATGTGTCTTCGGGCATCAGCGACGAGGAATTGGAGTTCCTGCAGCAGGTCGGGGTGTCGTGGGCCATGCTCATCCCCGAGCGCCAGGACCAGCAAACCGCCGCCTTCTACAAACAGTGCAACGAGCGTTTCGCCCCGTACGGCCTCCAGATCTACCGGGTGGCCAACCACAGCGTGCACAATATCGAAGAGGTGACCCTCAACCTTCCGGGCCGCGACGCGAAGATCGAGGAATTCATCACCTTCATCCGCAACCTGGCCGCCGCCGGCATCCACTACAACACCTACGCCCACATGGGCAACGGCATCTGGAGCACCGGCTCGACCAAGGGCCGGGGCGGGGTGGCCGCCCGGGTGCTGGACATCAGCAACGCCAAGGGCAACTGGAACGGCAAGGTCTACGAGGGAGAACTGACCCACGGGCGGCAGTACAGCGAGGAGGAGATCTGGGACAACTACGCCTACTTCATCCGCAAGGTGGCGCCGGTGGCCGAAAGCGAGGGGGTCTTTATCGGCATCCACCCCGACGACCCCCCGGTCTACGCCCTGGGCGGGGTGCCCCGCTGCGTCTTTGGCACCTTTGCCGGCTATAAGCGGGCCCTGGAGATCGCCGACAGCCCCAATATCGGGGTGTGCCTGTGTATCGGCTGCTGGCTGGAGGGCGGGCCCGAGGGCATGGGCTCGGACGTGGTCGAGGCCATCCGCCACTTCGGCCGCCAGGGCAAACTGCACAAGGTCCACTTCCGCAACGTCAGCAACCCCATGCCCCAGCCCTGGCAGGAGACCTTCATCGACGACGGGTACCAGGACATGCACCAGGTGATGCGGGCCCTGCGCGAGGTGGAGTACGACGGCTGCATCATCCCCGACCACATCCCCCACATGCACGGGGGGCACCGGCCTGGCCTGGCCTATTCCATCGCCTATATGCGCGCGCTGGTGCAGGCTGCCAACAACGACTACGGCGGGGCCAAGTGAAGATCACCGAGATCAAAACCGCCCAGGTGCGGGTGAAGGTCGAAGGCCAACCCCGCTACCTCTACCGCTATGTGCGCGTGTATACCGACCAGGGGGTGTACGGGACCGGCGAGGCCAGCCACGTGGACGAGGGTTGGCGCGGCTCCACCCAGAGCATGGCCAGCCAGCTCATCGGCATGGACCCGCGCGACGTGGACGCCTGCTTCGAGAAGGTGCGCCGCAACTACATCTTCCGCGGCGGCTTTGCCGGCCTGGGCATCTCGGCGCTCACCGGCATCGAGATCGCCCTGTGGGACCTGGCCGGCAAGGCCCAAGGGGTGCCGGTGTACCGCCTGCTGGGAGGAAAATTCCGCGACCGGGTGCGCCTCTATGTGGACAGCGCCCAGAACGACTACCAGCGGCGGGCCGAGGAGGTGCGGGCCAAGGGCTTCACCGCCATCAAGTTCGACCTCGACGACGCCCACAATCCCCACAAACTCGACCCCTGGAACTGGTCGGTCACCCCCGACGAACTCAAGTCCATGGTCGACCAGGCCTTCGAGATCCGCCAGGCCGTGGGCTCCATGGACCTGGCCATCGACCTGCACGGCCGCTACGACGCCACCGCCGGCATGGCCGTGGCCCACGCCCTGGAGCCCTTGAATCTGATGTGGCTCGAGGAGCCGGTGCCGCCCGAGAATGTCGATGCCCTGGCCAAGATCACCAGCGCCACCCGCACCCCCATCTGCGCCGGGGAGAATCTCTACCTGCGCCACGGCTTCCGCGACCTCTTGCAGAAACAGGACGTGGATGTCATCATGCCCGACATCTCCAAATGCGGCGGTCTCTCCGAGTGCCGCAAGATCGCCAACCTCGCCGAGTTGTACTATATCCCCTTTGCCCCCCACAACAATTCCAGCGCCCTGAGCACGGTGGCCGACGCCCACGTCTGCGCCAGTGTGCCCAACTTCCTGGCCCTGGAATTCCACCGCTACGGCGACCCGACCTGGGACGAGGTCATCCTCGCCGACCAGCCGGCCATCCAGCAGGGGCATGTGGTATTGGGGGAAAAACCGGGATTGGGGGTGGAACTGAACGAGCAGTTCCTGCAGGCCCAACTGGAAAAAGGCGAGCCGCTCTGGCAGTGAACCGGGGGCGGGGGGGGGGCG